>NZ_LPUF01000002.1:0-300000 GCF_002072955.1 Methyloprofundus sedimenti
TTTACGAAGATATTACAGTCGTCCGCGTACCTGCAAAATTCCAGTCCACGTTTTTCCAATTCCTGATCCAGTTCATCCAGAACGATATTGCTCAGCAAGGGACTGAGTGAGCCCCCTTGCATTGCGCCTTCCTTGCTGGGGTTGACGATGCCATTGATCATGACGCCGCTACGCAACATGTTTCCGACTAGGCGAAGTATCCGTTTGTCGGATATTTTCTCGCCCATTCGGGCTATCAGCCTGTCGTGATGGATTCTATCAAAAAACTTGGATAGATCTATATCCACCACGTAGGGCTTGCCACTGTTCACTATCTGTTGTGCCGCTTGTACCGCTTCGTGCTGGCTTCGCCCTGGGCGAAATCCATAGCTGTGCGGTGAAAAATGCGGATCAAAGACCGGTTCCAGCAGTAGCTTTAATATTGTTTGTACCACTCGATCCCGTACCGTCGGTATGCCGAGTAGTCGTACACCTTTGCCTCCCGGCTTGGCTATTTCTACTCGACGGACTGGCGAGGGTTGATAAGTCCAGTTTGCGAGTTCCTCTTGCAACTGACTTAGCTCTTCGTCTAAACGAGTTTCAAAGTCTGCAATGGTTATTCCGTCTATGCCGGGTTTACCTTTGTTTTTCTTTACCTGTTTAAAAGCGACGCCCAAGTATAAGGTTGAGCATAACTGGTCGAAAAGTCTGGGTTCCTCTATTAATAGGTCGTGTTCGTTCATTTCACTTTTTTTTCTTTCTTTTGCAATGGGCTTTCTTCAATCTCGCACAACCGATTCGTTCACTGTTTACGACGCGAATAGAGGGTTGTTCCTGTTAGGCTGATCTCAGTCCATCAGTTTATAATCAACGGCCATGGCCGCTTACGTGTTCCGCCCTTCACCTCCAACGTCCTGTTGCTGATTTGATGTTTTACCCTCCTTCATGTCACCATGAATTCATCGGCACCAAACTTTACGATTACTATGGCTTCATCTGAAAACCCTCGGTTCATAACGTCTACATTACTGTAGCGCTTAGGGCTTAAGGAGTCGCAGTTACTCCGACCCAAAGCCGACGGCTCTTCACTGGGTAAGATAGTCAACTATCTCTCGATCTACCTACCTTCAATACAACAACACGTTACGGTGAGAATATTGGACTTCGGTGGTCGCGGGCACCTTATCCCCTTGTTGCCGCCTTACGAAGGTTCACTTTCGTTTAGGTGATCGATTTGGCTAGAGCTTCCTTCAGATTCCGCATTGGCTCCCAATAACCGTGTTTCCCTGTTGGGTAGCTACCGGGAGTTTCTTTGGACACCCTTGCTTTCGCCTACTTTTTCCCTTCTCACAGGGCAAAGGCCGGATTTCCACCAGCTAGCTGACTATCATGCCAGTCACACCGCGGGGCTCTGGCTTATGCTTTCTGGGCTCGTAAATAACTGCGATTACTTGTTCATTTCCCTGAAAGCTTTGTCACCGTTAATTATTGAAACATTTGTGTTTCATTGAAAAGCCTTGTTTCATGCTGATTACGGCATATTCTTAAAGCGGCATTAACCAAGGTTTCTACATTTAAACGCAAACAGAGTCAAATAGAAAAATGATACGTCTGGCTTTATTCTGAACCAGGCTAAAGACTTTGATGCGCTATTATTAGCCGTGCATTTTTGAAACAAAATGCTTGTTATTTGCAATCCTCTTGCATCTGCCTATTTCTTCAACGCCCTGGCAAAGGCATCCGCCATAGACCCTTGTGCTGGAGCAGCTGAGCCAGCTAGTTTAGGTTTCTGAATTTTTCTCGCTTGAGTGTCAGCCTTATCGGATTTCCCGCCTTTGCTTTCTGCTGTTGCTTCTTTTTTCATCGACAAAGCAATTCGCTTGCGCGCCACATCAACTTCCATTACTTTAACCTTGACCATATCCCCTGTTTTCACGACCTCGCGAGGATCTTTTACAAATACATCGGCTAAATGCGAGATATGCACTAAACCATCCTGATGCACTCCGATATCAACAAAGGCACCAAAATTGGCAACATTGGTAACCACACCGTCTAAACTCATACCTTCTTTCAGGTCGGTAATTTTTTCTATGCCTGCTTTAAAAGTCACGCTTTTAAATTCAGGGCGAGGGTCACGGCCTGGTTTTTCGAGCTCCTGCAGGATATCAGTAACGGTAGGTAAACCGAAATTTTCATTGATGTAATCCGCCGCTTTTAAATTCCGTAGAAAAGCGCTTTTGCCCAGTAATTCATGTATTTGCGTGCCTGTTCTTTGCACTATGTCTTCAATGACAGGATAGGCCTCTGGATGTACTGACGAGGCATCAAGCGGATTATCACCATTCATAATGCGTAAAAAACCTGCCGCCTGTTCATAGGCTTTTTCACCTAAACGCGGGACTTTTTTGAGTTGTTTGCGGTTTTTGAAAGCGCCTTGCTCATCACGAAAAGCGACAATATTATGGCTGATAGTACTGGATAAACCTGACACCTGTTTCAGCAAGGCTGCAGACGCGGTATTAACATCAACTCCGACAGCATTTACGCAATCTTCGACGACAGCTTCAAGTCCACGCGCCAACTGGATTTGATTAACATCATGTTGATATTGTCCGACACCAATGGATTTGGGTTCTATTTTAACCAGTTCTGCGAGCGGGTCTTGCAGACGGCGAGCAATAGAGACAGCACCACGCAGTGAAACATCAATATCCGGAAATTCTTTTGATGCCAGTTCAGACGCTGAATAAACCGAAGCACCTGCTTCAGAAACGGTGATTTTGCTGAAGTTTAGGTTTTTGTGCTGCTTCATTAAATCGGCAACCAGTTGATCGGTTTCTCTTGAGCCTGTGCCATTACCGATACTGACCAGTTGCACCTGATGTTGTGCAATAAGTTTAGCCAGTGTAACTATCGAAGCATCCCATTGATTTCTGGGCGCGTGAGGATAAATAGTCTCGGTAGCCAGTAATTTTCCGGTCGGATCTACGACTGCGACTTTTACCCCGGTACGGATGCCCGGATCTAAACCTAATGTGGCTTTTGGACCGGCCGGTGCAGCAAGCAATAAATCTTTCAGATTATTGGCAAAAACGCGTATGGCTTCAAGCTCTGCAGTTTCTCGTAATTGTTGCTTCAAATCTAAATCAATACGGGTAAAAAGTTTAACTTTCCAGGCAAAGCGTGCTGTTTCGGCTAACCAGGCATCAGCGACTTTACCGGTATCGGTGACTTGAATATGCCGTGCGACGATTTGTGCACAAAGTTGATGCTCTTCTTTTTCATCCTTACCAGGCAATAAAGTCAGGTTGAGTAAATTCTCATTTCGGCCACGAAAGAGGGCTAAAGCACGATGGGAAGGAATTTTATTGATCGCTTCCTGAAAGTCAAAATAATCTTTAAATTTGGCTGCATCTGCTTCCTTATCCTTGGCAACAACTGAATGCACAATACCTTTTTGCCAGATACGCTCACGTAAGGTGCTTACTAACTCGGCATCTTCGGAGATGCGTTCCATAATAATCTGACGCGCACCATCCAAGGCTGCAGCAACATCAGGGACAGCATTATCTGCATTGATATATGCGACTGCGATTTGCTCGGGAATGCAGTTTCTATCATCTAAAACAGCATCGGCTAAAGGCTCGAGGCCGGCTTCACGCGCTATCTGCGCTTTAGTACGACGCTTGGGTTTATAAGGTAAATATAAATCTTCCAGACGGGTTTTGGTGTCGGCATCTTTAATGGCTTGCTCTAAAGCAGGAGTGAGTTTCCCTTGAGAATCGATGCTGTCTAAAATTGTTTTGCGTCGTGCGTTCAGTTCGCGTAAGTAAATCAGACGTTCATCTAACAGGCGCAACTGGATGTCATCCAGCCCACCTGTGACTTCTTTACGGTAACGAGCAATAAATGGCACAGTCGCACCTTCATCTAAAAGTGTTACTGCTGCACTGACTTGTTTTTGGGAAACAGCTAATTCGCTGGCAATTTTCTGGATAACGTCCATTTATATGCGTTTCTCGTAATGGATTAAAAAGTCGTGCATTGTACCAATTTTTTAAAATTGGATTGTTACTAACTGGGTTATTTTACAAATGCAAAAAAGTTCACGGAGAGAGATTTTACTTATTTTTTTAAATACTCAAAAACATATACTTAAAGGTATGCCATTAACGCAGGCTGAAGACTGCACTCATGGCATTATTCAGTCATTAATAATCAGTAAATGTCTGATTTCTTTTTGAGTAAAGGACGTCACGTCCGATAAAGCAGATCTAATGATTCAGGCAATGTAGACTTTTGCTACGCTTGAGTATCACGGCTATTTGCTCATTAAAAAACAAGCAAATAAGCCTCTTACATCACTCAATCAAGCAATCGCCCCCACATATCGTAATCATCCACTTCTTCTATTTCTACATTGACCAGGTCACCGACTTTTAAATGTGTCGCACCATCTATAAATACCTGTCCATCAATTTCTGGTGCATCTGCTTTACTTCTGGCAACAGCGCCTTCTTCTACTACCTCATCTATAATGACCTGTTCGATTCTACCAACACGCAGCTTTAATCTTGCGGCACTTATCTCAGCCTGATGCGCCATAAACCGGGCTAATCGCTCCTGTTTGATTTCTTCCGGGACAGCATCCGGTAATTCATTTGCTACTGCACCTTTAACCGGAGAATAAGCAAAACAACCCACACGATCTAACTGCGCCTCGCTCAGAAAATCCAGGAGTTCTTGAAATTCGGCTTCAGTTTCACCTGGAAAGCCGATGATAAAGGTACTACGCAGAATAATATCAGGACAAACTTCGCGCCATGCCTTGATCCGCGCCAGATTATTTTCTGTTGCGGCTGGGCGTTTCATTAATTTTAGAATACGCGTATTGGCATGCTGAAAAGGAATATCCAAATAGGGCAATATTTTGCCCGCCGCCATTAAAGGCACAACTTCATCTACATGCGGGTAAGGATAAACATAATGCATACGTACCCATATACCTAATTCACCCAAGGCTTCTGCCATATCGTAGAAACGTGTCCTGACCTCTTTACCCTGCCAGTCATAAGTCTGATATTTTAAATCCAGTCCATAAGCACTCGTATCCTGAGAGACAACTAGTAACTCTTTAACCCCGGCATCAGCTAAGCGCTTGGCTTCTAACAACACTTCATTAACCGGACGACTCACTAAATCACCACGCATAGAAGGAATTATGCAAAAGGTACATCGATGATTGCAGCCTTCTGCTATTTTTAAATAAGCGTAATGTTTGGGTGTCAGCTTTATTCCTTGCGGCGGCACTAAACTTGTATAGGGATCATGCATAGGCGGTAAATGTTTATGCACTGCAGCGACCACTTCCTCTAAAGCATGAGCACCCGTAATTTCCAGAATCTGGGGATGACGTTCTAAAATTTCATCTGCCCGCGCACCTAAACAACCGGTTACAATCACTTTTCCATTTTGAGCAATGGCTTCTCCAATACTGTCGAGTGATTCCTCTACTGCTGAGTCGATAAAACCACAGGTGTTAACAACTACCATATCTGCACCATTATAATTGGGTGCAATTTCATACCCTTCAGAACGTAACTTTGTCAAAATACGCTCGCTATCTACCAGTGCTTTTGGGCAGCCCAGGCTTATAAATCCAATTTTGGGTGTTTTCATTTTTCTGTTTTTGATGTTCTATTTAATATTAAGAGATATGCATAAAATCTTGAGTTAACCTAAGCAACACAAGCAACTTACCAGTACAGTGCATACGAGCGTTTCGTGCTCGAAAAAAATAACTGGACCAAGTTATTTGCTGCACATCACTAAGTAACTTGCTATAAATAACGTCTCTATTTTGCGCATTTTTTTGTGTGTCTTCTACAGTTAAAGCGGTATATTGTCCCATCTAAATAGCTAACTTAGAAGTGTATAGCCAGCCAAATATTGTCTATCTCTGGCCTGGTCCACTCTACTCTATGCTTACAACCTGTCGGAATAAGTAAATAATCTCCAGCTTGTAGTTTTATTAACTGTCTTTGCTCTGCTAATTCCAGAATTGCCTCGCCTTGCACTAATAATACCCATTCATCATGTTCCTGGTCATACCATTGATCATCAGCATTAGCATGGCCTCTGGAAACAATTCTTTCTATTTTTAAGTTTTTATGTTGCAACAAAGTCGTAAATAATTCCTCAGGCAGTTGGCCTGGAATATCAGCAAATATATTTTTCACTTAAAATACTCAGAGGGGGGGGTGGAAACTAATTCTAACAAAACACACATAAACCAAATTATACTTATACAACTATTAAGCTTTAAACTATTTTGATCGATGCTCAACTTAAAACTTTGCCTTTTTTTGTTATCTATTTTTTTGAGTCCATTAGCCCAGGTGAATGCTCAGGAGAATAGCCATAACTGGCAATTAGTTAAAGATGAGAATGATATAAAAGTTTATCTTCGTAACCTTAGCTATTCTGACTATAAAGAGTTCAGAGGAAAAATGATGTTAAACACAAGGATCGAAGAGTTATTATCATTTATTAACAATGCCAGTTTCTGTCCTGCATGGCGTTATAAATGTATCCAGATGCTTAATCTCAGTGATGGCTATATATACAAGCTCAGTAGTTTGCCCTGGCCTTTAAATAATCGCTATACCGTGATGCAGTCAAAACTACAATTCGACAAAAAAAATAACATCTATACACTGCACTTAAAAAACATCCAACGCAAGCAATTACCTAAACATATTCAGGCTCAATTACCTGAGCAAGAAAACACCGTTCAAATGCGCTACTCTGATGGTTTTTGGCAATTTAAACTAAATGACAGCTCTGGTATTGATATTACTTATCAAATGCATGGCGACCCTGCCGGTGCTATTCCTTCAACTCTGGCAAACCAGGGAATTACCAATGCGGCCTTTGTTACCCTCAGTAATTTAAAAAACCATTTTTCTGCCAGGCAATAATCAACACACTGAAATTCAACAACTTAAGCCAATTTAACATTATTCAATAGCATACAAAGTCAGACTTTGCTCATCAATAGATAAGGAAAGCTTACCTAATAACAGCTGCTGCAATTCTTTACCTACCATACTATATCGCCAGCCACGCAGTAAGAGACTCTCTTGATCATCTTGTAATAACTGTTCCAGATCTTTACGCGTAGCCAAAATCACCGGATTTAACGAATTTTCATCGGCACGTATACGTACAATTCCGCTTAAAATATCCAGCACTGCTTCTTGTTGCTGCGTTTTTTTATTATTTACCTTGTTTTTTAATTTCAGGCCAGGCAAGTCTTGCGCTTTAGCAATGAGTTCACATACATGCTTGCCACTGCGCCGGACAAAACCATCATTCATGCCCCGAATTTCAGACAATGCCTTTAAATTAACCGGCTGCAATTTTGCCATATCCAGAATAAGTTCATCACGTAAAATCCAGTTTTTCGGTCTATCGTCCTGTTTGGCTATTTGCTCACGCCATTCAGCCAGGACTTGTACAATCGCTAACTGCTTACCGGTCAATTTATTTTTCCCGCGTATTTTTAACCACGCATTTTCGGGCGGTATATCATATAAGTCCTCATTCATTAGCTGCTCAAAGTCTTCCTTTAACCAATCTTCGCGACCTAATACCTCTAATTTCTGCTGCATCATCTGATAGATTTTAGCTAAATAAATAACATCATCTGCTGCATATTGTATTTGCTCATCCGATAGAGGTCTCTGGCTCCAATCTGTGCGCGTATGGATTTTGCTGAGATTAATGTTCAAAAAACCGGAAACCAGCATGGCGTAACCGGTATTTTCCTGAAAACCCAGTAAGGGTGCGACTAATTGCGTATCATAAACGGGAACTGGCAATTTACCACTAAGCTGATAAAAAATCTCCACATCTTGCCGACAAGAATGTAAAACTTTGATAATCGCAGGATCGTTGATTATGGTAAACAGTTCATCTAACTGCCCTTCCAGTGCTATAGGATCTATGCAAGCCACCCACTCCAATGTGGCAATTTGTAACAGGCAAAATTTGGGATAATACGTTTTTTCGCGTAGAAACTCGGTATCAATCGCAAGCCACGACTCTTGTTTCATTTTCTCGCAAAGGTCTTGTAGCAAAGCTACCGAATCAACAAACTGAATTTCATTCATGCTATTTAATTTTTTATAGGAATAGGGTAGACAAAAAAATAAACACCCAGACACTGAGTAAGGCTAAGTATTTGATTTTACGGGTCTAGACTAAGATTGACCGACTTTCACTTTATTCGCCGCAAGATAATGCCTGCGTGTGCCACGCCGATAATTTTTTTCTGCCTGAAATTTCTTGCCCGAACCACTTAGGCGTTTAATATCCAGAGCTTTTTGATTTATTTCCATTTCCTTAAAGGCTTGTAATATTTCAACAGGCATCCCGGGCGGCAGACTCAAAACAGTATAATGCTCAAAAATATCTACATAACCAATTTTCTTACGCTCAACGCCCGCCTCTTCAACCAGAATATCTTTAATAAGATTAACGTTAACTTGATGAATACGCCCCACCTCAATTCGATAACGAACCATTTCCGCATGTAATAACTCATACGCTTTTTGTTTTTCCACAGTGAACTTATTATTCACAAGCTCACTAAGCTTCGGTTGAGGATAGTTAATAAATAACAAGGCTGCGGCTAAATCAAGATAATCTAACTGCAAATGACGAGCACTCACCTCAATAAGTGCTTTATTTGCTGTTAAATCCTCCTTAGCGATCACTTTCCTTAATTGTTTTTCCAGGCTTGTCTGCTTTTCTATTTCAGCACTGGCATTCCTGTGATTATTCATTTAGCGCCTCTAAGCGGATATCCACATAAGCTTCATCACGCAAGCGTCTTAACCATAATTCTGTTTCTTCTTCTATTTTTCGTTTACGAATATCATCACGTGCCTGGTTGCGCTTTTGCTGCTCCTTATTGTCTTTATTTCGGCGTTCCAAAACCTGAATCAAATGCCAGCCAAACTGAGTTTGCACTGGTTCACTTAATTCATTAATTTCCAGTTCAGTCATCGTTTTTTCAAAAGGCGGGACCAATAAACCAGGTGTAACCCAGCCTAATTCCCCTCCTTTCAATGCAGACCCGGTATCGTCAGAGTTAGCTTTTGCTAAAGCTGCAAAATCATCGCCATCTGCAATACGGCCTGCTATGTCTTGTAGGCGTTTTTGTGCTTCTTTATCATTCACTAATTCATTGGTTTTAATAAGTATATGCCGCACCCGGGTTTCAGTAATTATATGTGAATCAATACCAGTACTATCGAACAATTTGAGAATATGAAATCCCCCGGGACTACGAATAGGTCCAGCTACATCACCTTTATTCATAGTCTTAACCACGTCAACAAAAAGCGTAGGAAGCTGATTTAAAGTTCGCCACCCCAATTCGCCACCTTGTAATGCATTAGCGCCATCTGAAACACTGACCGCCATTTGCTTAAAATCTGATCCTTTACGTAATTGTTTAATGACTGACAGAGCTTCCGCTTCTTCGGTCTGGATTGTTGTTGCCGAGGCACCTTCCGGGACTGCAATCAATATATGACCTAATAAATATTTAACTTTTAGATCTTCAGAACTGATTTCAGTTTCCAGATAGTGATCAATCTCTTGCTCGGAAACCTTTACCCGGCTACCGATTTCATGGTTGCGCAATTGATTAATTATAATTTCTTTACGCACACTCTCTTTGAATGTCTCATAACTCATCCCTTGCGCTATTATTTCCTGCTTAAAACTGCTTAAATCCATGCCGTTTTGCTCGGCAATTACGCTCATAGAGCTTTCCAGCATTTCATCCGTGACTTTAACGCCTGCCTTTTCTGCTAACTGGCTTTGCAAGGCTCCTATTATTAAACGTTCCAGCACTTGTTTATACAAAATATTGTCTGGTGGCAGCTGCACATTATTAGCTTTTAATTTACTATTAACAGCAGCTACCTCTTGAGCCAACTCACTTTCCAGAATGATATCATCTTCAACAACTGCGACAATGCCATCCAGATATTCAGCGGCAGATAATGGTAAACTTGCTATTACCAACAATAGTAATCCTATAATTTGTGTCGTTATTTTTCTCATCATTTTAATAAATTGGTTTTCTATATCCTGAAATATTATCCAGTAAAAAGTCTTCTACCTTTTCACCTAAACTTGTAAAACCTTTTAATTCAAGTTGAAAAAATATTGAATTTTGTGGTTCCGCTCCCTCGAACCCCCCTGATGCCGTACTAAGAAGAAATTGCCGATAAATAATCCTTAAGCGCCAACAGCAGCTATCTTTTTCAATGCCCGCAAAATACTCTAAATTTTTCTGATCCAATATAGAATATCGATACAGACCGATAGCGCTCCAGCCATCATAAATAGGAACGATAGCCGATGCAATCACCTGGTTCTGAGCAAACTGTCCAAACTCAATCTGTTCTTGCTGATAGCGATAACCAACATTTAAGATTATATTATTATCCAGACCGCGGTAACGTAAATCGGCATTGCCTCGATTAACGCTATTCTCGGAAAAATTCCATTGCATTTCCGAGGTAAATTTTAATTCATCGGTTATCTCACTACTTAATTCAGTAATCAAATTTGACAAAAATCCAGTATGCACTTGATTGCCTACTAAATTTACCTTTCTATCTGCAAAGTAAAATATTTCACCGATAGTAAATTTCAAACGATCACGTCCATCCTCAACCAGACGTGTCGTTAAAGCTGCTGATAATTGATTGGCATTCTGTGTTTTATCTACACCATTAAACTGATTATCTCTAAATAACTGACCATAACTAAAATTATATAGAGAAGTATCAAAGTTAGGTATCTCACTTTGATCGACAAACGGCACATATAAATAGTATAAACGCGGCTCTATGGTATGAGTTAGCGTATCAAAATCTTTTTCAAAAAATAAGCCGCTGTCTAAAGATACGAGAGGTATGGTTTTATCTAAACTGTTTGCCCCCCCTGTTGTCTGGTTGTCAAGCCAGTATTGTGTATGTTGCAGTGCTACCTTTGGGATAATAAAGCCCGACTGTGAAACAAATGGAAAGCTAACCGATGGTTTAATATTAAAACGCTGCCCCTGTGGCTGACCATCAGGAAAATGGCGCTGAAAATATACATACTCACTATCCAGCCCCATTTCCAGAGGCAGATGATCATTGAAGGCTTTAAACATATCCAGTTTTAACTGCGGTAAACGCCGATAAGGAACATTTTCATTACTTGCACCTGGATCAATATTTTGATAATTATCAACCCTTGCACTCATCGACATCCATGGCAATGTATAAGCAACATTGGCGTTACTTGCCAGGTAACGGTTACGATTGTTTAAACCCAAAGCACCATCTAAATCATTAAAATAAGCATTATCGGAAACATAATTGGCATTAATATTCATACTCAGATTATCTGTAAACCTGGTACTATTTTGAAAACTACCACCCCAACGCAGAGTCTTTGTTAACTGATCTTCCGGCATGATTTCAAAATTAATATCACTAAGTGACCTTTGCCATAGAAAGCGAAAATCTGCCCCCATCATAAAGCCACGCTCGGTCATATATCTTGGTGCTAAAAGCAAATCGTAATTAGGCGCCATATTCCAGTAAAATGGCAACCTGATATCTACACCACTACGCCCGGACATACCTACGCTAGGAGTTAGTAAGCCTGTTAGTCTTCTATCATCAATAGGAAAAGATCCATAAGGAAAATACATAACTGGAACGCTTTTAAACTCCATCCAGCCATGCTTTATCGTTGCGCGTCCCGTTTCATCATTTACCTTCATTCTGGAAGCATGTAACATCCAGTCCTGATTGCCAGGCTCACAAGCAGTGTAAGTCACTTCTTTAAAACGGCTGAATGTCGGGCTGTCGCGATAGACAACATCCGCACTTCCACGTATAGGTGAGGATGGAATTATAAAAGACACATCGCGTAACAAAGAGGAGTCATTCTCCATATTGATTTGCGCTGAGGTACTGTGTAGCGCCATACCCCCATCACTGTAGATGATATCGCCATATAAATCGAGCACGCCGGAAGCCTGATTAAAATCAGCCTGGTTTGCCATTAGGCGTTGATCGGCACGTTGCAAATTTATATTGTCTGTCAAGCTAATAAATTCTGCATCAAATACTTCACTGCCTCCGGAAAAAATATTCGTTGCCGTCTTTTCACGCAACTGCCTATCAACGGAATATGTTGACTGAGGACCCAATTTTAAACTACAGACTGACCAGGGGTCTTGATCAAACTGTGCCTGCAGGCGGGAAAAAACCTGCTCTCGCTCGAGATCATATGTTTTATTAAACCAAAACCTGTTGTTTATTTCTTGAGCTGCCTGTTTTTCTGTCTCTTGAAGCGCGCATTGTTGTGCAGTACTACTGGCATTACATTCAGCATCTAGTTCACCCGCTTTAGCGACCGTTAATACCATCATTGATATATTGACAAAAAATAGTAATAAACGCAGCAACATGTATACTAAAAACCTGAAAATAAAAAATATAATTAAGCCCACACGGTCAGGCAAAATATCATAAAATAAAGACCGTCCATTTTACCTTACTTTTCAAGCCTCTTTATAAAAGAATGATAACGGCAAGCGATGATAGAGCAAAAGCCATTCTGCAATGGTTAACAAATGATCTAAACCTGAATATAACGCAATTTGAATCTGCTTCCAGCGATGCCAGTTTTAGGCGCTATTTTCGCGTACTGCATCAACAACAACATTATATAGTCATGGATGCCCCCCCCGATAAGGAAGATACCGCTCCTTTTATAAAAGTCGCACAGCTATTTTCAGAAGCTCAGGTCAATGTACCCGATATTATTCAGCAAAATAACCAACAAGGTTTTTTACTACTCGAAGATTTCGGCTCCTCTTGCCTTTTAGACCAGCTAAATGATTCAACAGTAGAGATACTCTATAAAGCTGCATTAGACAGCCTGATCACGCTACAAAAAAATGTAGACATACACAGTTGTGCTTTACCTCACTACACCTCTGAATTATTGCAAACTGAACTACTGTTATTTAGTGACTGGTTTTTAAATCAGCAATGTAAACTGACGCTAAGCGATGCACAGCAAGCCCTTATTCAGACTACCTATGCCTTTTTAATAGACTCGGCACTACAGCAAACTCAGGTCTGCGTGCATAGAGATTACCACTCACGTAACCTAATGCACCTCGATAATAACAACCCTGGGATTATAGATTTCCAGGATGCCGTTATTGGCCCGATAACTTATGATGCGGTTTCCTTATTAAGAGACTGTTATATAAGCTGGTCAGATGCGCAAATTGAGCAATGTTTACAACCCTATTACCAGCAACTGAAACAAGCTAATCTCGTAGAATGTGATTTTAATCAGTTCAAGCGTGATTTTGATTTAATGGGCATACAACGACACTTAAAAGCGATAGGTATTTTTTCGCGACTTAATATCAGGGATGATAAAAGTGCTTACCTGGGTGATATTCCGCGTACTCTGAATTATGTCATCAGTATTAGTCAGGGTTATCCAGAATTAAAAGATTTTCATGCATTCTTAGTGGATATCGTATTACCCATCAGCAAGCGCGTCCTATGAAAGCGATCATTTTAGCCGCCGGGCGTGGCGAAAGAATGCGCCCGCTGACTGACCATATCCCTAAGCCTTTATTAAAAGCAGCTGGAAAATCACTTATCGAATATACAGTAGAGGCATTAGTAACAGCAGGTATTACTGATATTATCATTAACGTAGCTCACTTAGGCGAACAAATAAAACGCTGTTTAGGGGATGGTTCACTCTATCACGCTAACATTATTTATTCCGATGAAGGTGCAACTGGATTAGAAACTGCTGGCGGCATCAAACAAGCATTACCCTTACTGGGCAACGCCCCTTTTCTGGTGGTTAATGGGGATATCAGTTGTGATTTTCCTTTTCAGAGCTTAGTGAACAAAGAGTGTGATCTGGCGCATTTAATTATGGTCAATAACCCTGAACACCATCTTACAGGTGATTTTGCGCTAAATGCTCAATCCATACTGACATCTGAAGGAGCTCCTAAATATACCTATAGCGGCATAGGGCTTTATCACCCGGATTTATTTTCTAATATCAGTTACGGAAAATCCCCTCTTGCCCCTTTATTAAAAAATGCCATGCAAGTAAAACGAGTAACCGGCGAACTGTATCAAGGCTTCTGGATGGATATTGGCACACCGAAGCGTTTAGAAGAATTAAATACGTTAATAATAAATAATTTGCAGGGAACACAAACTCACCACAACATAATTCCAGCAAACGGGTAACTATGGACTTTTTTTCCCGTCCATCTATATTAGCGCTACTTTCCATCAGTGTGTTTTTATTGCTTTGGCAGGGTCTTGCCATTTTTTTAGACACCGTTACGCTGCCTACGCCTTTTGTGGTCGCACATGTACTATTAGAGGAAATAACCAGCGGACAATTACCCCATCATTTAAGTAAGACTTTGTATCGCCTCTTAGTTAGTTTCGGTATAGCCATGTTGCTAGGTTGCGCTATCGGCATCCTATTAGGGAGACACAAACAATTAGATTATTTCTTTGATAACTGGCTGGTAATTTTTCTGAATATTCCCGCTTTAGTCTCTATTATTCTTTGTTATGTCTGGTTTGGATTAACCGAGTCAGCTGCTATTCTTGCAGTTGTAATCAACAAATTACCTAATGTAATTATTACTATCCGTGAAGGCGCTCGCGCCCTGGATAGCGAATTATTAGATATGGCGCGATGCTATCGCTTTGGCAAAGCTAAAACCTTACGTCATGTAATCTGGCCGCAATTACACCCTTTTGTTATGGCAGCAACACGCTCAGGCCTGTCATTAATCTGGAAAATCGTTTTGGTTGTAGAAATGCTGGGGCGCAGTGATGGCATGGGCTACCAGTTACATTTATTTTTTCAGCTATTTGATGTAGCGAGCATCCTGGCTTATACGATAGCCTTTGTAACACTGATTCAAGCTATTGAACTATTAATACTCAAGCCACTGGATAAAAAGGCACAAAGGTGGCGCCGATGAATCAGGTAGCTATTCAAATTAGCGATAAATCGTATATAAACTCTAGCGACAAAACGACCAAACAAGTCATAAAAAACCTCCAGATCACCCTGGCTAACAATGAATTTGTTTGCCTGGTTGGACCGTCCGGTTGCGGTAAAACCACTTTATTAAATATTCTGGCAAAACTGGATACACAGTTTTCCGGCTCCATCGAATTACGACCTGAACACAGCCAGCCAAAAGTAGCTTATGTTTTTCAAAACCCGCGATTGCTGCCTTGGCGAACTGTATACGAGAACATTCAATTAGCATCCGCCGCTAAACCCGAAACTCTGGATTTCTTACTCGCCAGCATGGGTCTGGCAGATGAAAAAGACAGCTACCCGGAACATTTGTCTTTAGGTATGAGTCGCCGCGTATCTATTATTCGAGCGTTTGCCACTGCTCCGGACTTATTATTGATGGATGAACCTTTTGTTTCACTTGATCCACCCACGGCTCGTCAGGTACGTGAGTTACTGATTGATTTATGGACTAAACGTCCACATAAAATTTTATTTGTGACCCATGATTTACGCGAAGCCATCACCCTGGCTGATCGACTCATTTTTCTTAATAGCAGCCCAATGTCTGTGATCAGCGAAGTTCCTGTGACTATTCCCAGAAATAAACGTCATCAGGAAATCAAAATTGAGCAATTTAGACAACAGTTATTTATTGATTATCCGCAAATAGCTGAGTTATTATAGCGTTTCTGTATTCAATATTAATTATAATATCCTTACACGGAGAACGAGGCCTTATGAAAATATCTCTTATTATTAGCATCCTTACAGCCACACTCAGTCTAATTCCAGGCATTAGTTCTGCTAATAGCGACGATCCGAATTACCCCGCTGCTAACTTCAAGCCTAAGGTTGTTTTTCAGAGCGATGAAGCCATCAATGCTTCACGCTCCAGCCTATCAATGGGTGAAAAATCAGTTAATGACCCTGACTATCCTGCAGCAAACTTTGAGCCTAAAGTTCTATATCAGGATAAGGATGCCATCAAAACGACCAGCACTTCGACATTCAAAGGTGAAAAATCAGCCTATGACCCTGATTATCCTGCAGCAAACTTTGAACCTAAAGTGATTTATCCTTAACTCATATTGTTATTGAGTTATACCAGAGTTACATCAGGCTAATCTGGGAGGATGGGACTAAATCTCCCACGAGCTCCCAGAGGTCTAGTCACTAGCAAACAGATCTCGCATATAAATCTTACTCTCAACATCTGTAAAATCATCAGTCAGCACCAATCCACCTCCGATTTTTGCTTAAACTCAGGTCATTCATTTAGGCTATGTCACCGTAAAGTATGGAATTTCATATAACAAGAGCGTATAAGTAAATAAAGCCCATGTAAATTAAGGAGATAGTTATGAAAGCCCCAGAGTTTTTAGAGTTCATTTCCGAAATAAATCAACTTGACCACCATCAACGCACTGTTCTAACGAAAGCACTGGATCAACTAGAGGACGAACCTAAGGTTTTTGATTTAATTGAAACAATATTTGATAGCAAAGGTAAATGCCCTCATTGCTCCCATACCGAAAGCCACAGGCATGGAATAAAAGATGGCCTTCAGCGCTACCGCTGTAAAGCCTGCAAAAAGACATTTAATGCTTTGACAGGAACGCCTCTTGCTCATCTACGCCTCAAGTCAAAGTGGCTTGATTACTTAGGAGCTATCGCAGAATCATTGACTGTCCGGCAGGCAGCTAAAGAAATTAATGTGCATCGAAATACAACCTTTCGATGGCGGCACCGTTTTTTAAGCTGGATTCAGCAGGATCGTCCCAGTGCTCTTCATGGCATTACAGAAGCTGATGAAACCTACTTACTTGAGTCACATAAAGGAGAACGCCATCTCAATCGTCAACCAAGGAAACGAGGGGGCTGTGCGACTAAGCGAGGGATTTCTGATGAGCAAATGTGCATTTTAATTGCTCGTGATCGCTCAAAACAAACCGTAGATTTTGTGACAGGTAATGGCCCAATAAGCAAAATTGTTCTTGATACGCATTTAAAGCCAATACTAGACCAGGATGCCCTCCTTGTGAGTGATGGCAATCCAACTTATGGTGCATTTTGTAAAGCTGAAAAAGTATCTCATGAAATCGTTAACATGAGTCAAGGGCAGCGGGTGACTAAAGGGGCCTATCATATACAAAATGTCAATGCATACCACCACCGTTTTAAATCATGGCTAGACCGCTTTCATGGTGTAGCCACCAAGTATTTACCTAATTATTTGGCTTGGTGCAGAATTATGGATCGGAACCACAATCTAACCCCTGAGCAATTGTTACATTCTGCTCTGGGTGATTTTCAATACTTAACGGTGACATAGCCTTCATTTATAACTTTGAGTTAAGAGTTCACCCGCCTCAAAGACTACTTTGAAATTGGTAGCCTCAATATCTTTCGCTTTAATACATTTCGTAAACTCTTGAACAGAAGAAGCACGAAAGGAGAAAAGGGGTCAGAGAGAAAAGGGGTCGAGAAATGATAAAAGGGGTCAGGATAAAAGGGGTCAGGATAAAAGGGGTCAGTACCCTTTTTATGTAATATAAACATAACCATTTGTTTATATTGATTAAATTTCTTTAACCCTTAAAAAGGGCTCCGACCCCTTTTACTCGCTTTTACTGCCCCCTTTTACTACTTTCGTTTAGGTGATCAATTTGGCTAGAGCTTCCTTCAGATTCCGCATTGGCTCCCAATAACCGTGTTTCCCTGTTGGGTAGCTACCGGGAGTTTCTTTGGACACCCTTGCTTTCGCCTACTTTTTCGCTTCTCACAGGGCAAAGGCTGGACTTTCACCAGCTAGCTGACTATCATGCCAGTCACACCACAACGTATAAATGCTAAGTGGTTATGTAAAAAAAGAGAAATATAGACATGGATTTTAAAACACTAATGCTTAATTGGGAGCGCCGCTTTGATCGTGAGGTGATCGATCGGTTTCGTGACGGTCTCTTAGCTTATGCTAATGACCGAGAAAAGGAAGTTGGAGCAGAATACGCCAAAGAAGAACAAGTAAAAAGAGAAGATGAATTTGAACATCAATCATATCTTACCTTTCTTGAGGATGAAGCCTCATTCCTTGGCGAAATAATTGCATTGGGTGATGAGCTAGCCATTATCGCTCTATATAAGAAAATAGAATTAACAAGAAAACGAATCTTAAAGAGGTCATTTCCATCGCTAAACGAGAAGAAACTTTCAGACTTCGATTACATTAAAGGGACTTTGCTTTTTTTTGATATTGATCAAATAGATGGGGCTAGCGGTGCTGATGAGCTAAGACTGATTAACAACTCAATCAAACATCAAGGAAAAGTTTCAAGGCCGTTGGCAGCAAAGTATCAAGGCTGGGTTGAAGGAGAAGAGTTAAGAGAATTAGGAAAGGTGTATAAGAGGCTTGCTCCAGAGTCAGAAAAATATATCGCATCGCTCGTGGATGCCATTAACGCACATCATACAAACATCACATAACAAGGCAAATGCACTCGAACATCAAAAGCGCCGCTCGGCATAAAAAGGAAACATGATGACCTGGAAAGAAGCAGCTATTCAAGCATTAACAAGAATGTCGTTGCGTCATCACCAGAATGTTTTTAGTCGCACAAAGATTATTGAAGAAGAACTTAAGAATATCACACGAGATGTTGGTTCCATTGGGGCAACGCCAACACAAACATTAAGTAGAGTGCTTCAAGAGTTACGAGATGAAGGATATTTAGATTTTGATGGGCACGGTGGCTATACATTATTAAACAGCGCTTCTATTCCGGAATCTTCAGATATACCCGATGAATACTCTATTCCAGATCGAACTCCGACGACAGTTCATAGAATTATTCGAGACCCTAAAATTGTTTCCGAGTTGAAACGGCTGTATTCATTTCGTTGTCAGCTTTGTGGGATTAGAATTGAATTGCCATCAGGATACTATTGTGAAGCCCATCATCTGAAGCCTTTAGGATCTCCACACAACGGCCCTGACAGCCAAAACAACCTTATCATTGCATGTCCCAATCATCATGTAATGCTAGATTATGGATCTATTGAATTAAATAAATCTATACTGAAGTTAAACAATCATAATATCAACCAAGTATTTTTCGATTATCACAATAGGTATATATATCGTGCCGAATCCGATAAAAGAGGATAAAAAAGCAAGAAAAAGGAGTCAGAGCCCTTAAAGACATTAAAAACAAAAGGCTATAATTTTAAACATAACTTTGGTCATGGCAAAAAATATCTATCCTCATTATTGGCAATCCTGAATATTCTTACATTTTTAGTTCATACTGTGCTTGAGTGGTTTGATCAATGTTACGCGCTAATACGAAATAGCTTAGCAAGCAGGAAAACATTTTTTGATGATTTAAGAGCCCTCACCCGTTACATGGTTTTTGATAGTTGGCAAAAATTAATGGAATTTATGCTGGGAGGGCTAGACATTCCGATGCCGGAAATATGAAAAATCGCAAATTGAGAATTGCTCCCCCCCCCTAAGTGCCCCATCTTAAAATGGTAGCCGATGAGTGTACAAAAAAATGATGGAAATTACACCGTAAAATATACAAACCAAAACAAGGGATTTAAATGACCAAAAATAGTCGAAAAATACAATTTCTCCGTGAGAAAATTCCAACATTTGCATGTAAACCAGCGAGAAAAAGGGGTCAGTACCCTTTTTATGTAATATAAACATAACCATTTGTTTATATTTATTAAATTTCTTTAACCCTTAAAAAGGGCTACGCCCCCTTTTACTTTGAACCGCTAATTTTTTAACAAGCTGATTTTTTTGGGTAAAAGTCAGTGAGTGTTTTTGATAATACAGGAGAGTACATGACTGATCACATTCCGGATGATATATCCCCTGATGGG
The DNA here is from genome assembly GCF_002072955.1 of Methyloprofundus sedimenti. Lineage (NCBI taxonomy): Bacteria > Pseudomonadati > Pseudomonadota > Gammaproteobacteria > Methylococcales > Methylococcaceae > Methyloprofundus > Methyloprofundus sedimenti. The sequence goes on from NZ_LPUF01000002.1 coordinate 20,056, forward strand.
CGAGATCTGCGCGAGTATACCGATGAATTACGGCAAAACCACGCTATCGTAAAGAACACCTCAGGTGAATGGGTGTTACTTAAACATGCCGATGTTGTGGCTGCGGCTATGGATCATGAGAACCTTTCTAACAATGTCTCTGATTATCTTCAAATTCCAAATGGATTGGATGGCGAAGCGCATACTCACTATCGAAAAATCATCGATCAGTATTTAAGCGAAGAAGCGTTAGAACCTTACATCCCCGAATTCCAAAAGGTGGCAATCCAACTAATGAAAGAGCTGCCGAAAGGAAAAGTCTTGGATGCAGTAAATGATATTGGAGCAGTTTTTGCTGTGCGCGCTCAATGTGCATGGTTAGGTTGGCCCGCAAAATTAGAGCCGCGCTTGTTAAAATGGATGGCCGACAATCATGCAGCCACCCGTTCGAAATTTCACGATGAAATGGTAATTGTTGCAAATCAATTCGACGAAATAATTCGATCAATTATTCGACCTAAACGGGAAAGTCACGTACAAGAAAATAGTGATATAACCACCCGGCTTTGTCATGACGTAATATACGGGCGAGAACTAACGGAAGCAGAGTTAATTTCCATTTTGCGTAACTGGACTGGTGGTGATCTCGGATCTATCGCGTTATGTGTTGGTGTTATTGTGCATCAAATTGCACAACAACCAGAACTCATTGAGCAGTTGCAGAAAGCCGAAAATAGCGAAGTTGAAGCATTCATCGACGAAGTTTTGCGCATTGATAATCCCTTTGTTTCTAATCGACGAGTCACCACTTGTCCCATACAAATTGGCGGACAAGACATTCCAGAAGGTGCCAAGGTAAAATTGCACTGGACTTCTGCTAATCGTGATGAGGCAGTATTCAACAAAAATGAATTTTCCCCAGAAAAGAATAGGCCTAAAAATATAGTTTACGGAGCCGGTAAACACGCTTGCCCAGGTCGTTTGCTGGCAACCTGGGAGTTGCGCATTATGCTGCAGGCATTATTAACCTCGGTGCAAAACATTGAAATAGCTCATAACCAAAAAGTAGAACGAGAAATTGCTCCTCTCGGAGGATTTCACAGGGTTCCAGTTGTACTTTCTTAGTACGGGATCAAGGGGCTAGCAAGCAGGAAAACATTTTTTGATGATTTAAGAGCCCTCACCCGTCACATGGTTTTTGATAGTTGGCAAAAATTAATGGAATTTATGCTGGGAGGGCTAGACATTCCGATGCCGGAAATATGAAAAATCGCAAATTGAAAATTGCTGCCCCCCCCCTAAGTGCCCCATCTTAAAATGGTAGCCGATGAGTGTACAAAAAAATGATGGAAATTACACTGTAAAATATACAAATCAAAACAAGGGATTTAAATGACCAAAAATAGTCGAAAAATACAATTTCTCCGTGAGAAAATTCCAGCATTTGCATGTAAACCAGGGTGTCATGATTGCTGTGGCCCTGTCACAGCTTCTTCTGATGAAGTGGCTAGGTTACCTGTCAAAAGTGATAAGGAGCACGCTGAAGCCCTGGCTGAATTGAGTTGCCCTTATCTGGGGGATAAGGGCTGCGAGGTATATGAAGAGCGTCCTTTAATTTGTCGACTATTTGGGACAACACCCAGCTTACCATGCCCAAATGCTTGCGGCCCTAGTGAAATTATTGCGCCAAAAATAGAACAGAAAATACACAGTTTCCATGCGCAAACTCGTCAAGTTCTACTTTGAGTCCCCAGAGATCAAGGGGTCAGTCAGCAATACCGCTACCAGTGGCACATCAAGCTCTTGAATTATAATGATTAAGTCCGTATTGTTGTCACGTTTCCTGATAGCAGGGGCACTTTAAAAACAATGGCTTGAACATTTGTATAGTAAGTTTATGATGTGATTTTTAATAAACCTTCTTCGCAAGCTACTGTTTATTACTATAGTGTCATTTTTCGCAAAATCCATAACTGATTAATTTATTAAATATTAAAATGACTGGTAGCGGTATTACTGTCTGACCCCTTGATTTTCTGACCACAGCATGGTGAATTTCATGACTAAAGAAACAAGGCCACTCGTAGTTATATTAGTCCATGGTACTTGGGCAAAAGAAGCAACGTGGGCACAAGAAAAAGAGGCACTATCCAATGCGTTAGAACGCATTGAAGGGGTAAAAATAGTTCGCTTTAATTGGAGTTCATGGAACCGATTTACCACACGAAGGAAAGCAGCACAAGAGCTAGCCGAAGTCATAAAAGAGCACCGCAACGCGGATCAATTCATAATAGCTCACAGTCACGGTGGCAATATTGCTCTTGCTTCGCTTAAAGAAGATGAATCTCTAGTTAAGGGGGTAATTTGTCTAAATACACCATTCTTCACAGTTCTTAGTCGTGACAATAAATTTTTTCTCAATTATTTATTTGGCATTATTCTACTTATGCCGACATTTATTCTTTTCGGGCTTTGGATATCATGTAACTGGCATTGGCTGACTTTGTTTGCAGGTGGTATCCTCAATCTGCCGTTTATCCCGCTATTTATTTGGTTTACAGATACATGGGTTCCAAAGCATACAGCTTTTCTGCGAAAACAACTTGAACTCCCTGTTTTAAAAAATACGCCTGTGTTGTGTTTGACAACTCCAGACGACGAGGCATTTGGTTGGCTTGGATTATTGGAGTCAATTTCAAATATTCCTCGACTTCTTACTGCGCAATGGATAATTATTGTCTATATAAGTATTACATCTTTATTGCTTATTGCTGGGATACTTCCAATTATTGCTGTTCCCTGGGAGCCGTGGCTCACGTCATGCGAGAAACCTGATAATATTTTCGCAACATATATGTTGTTTTTCTTATCATTAAACTACTATATTTATTTTAGTTATCTGGTTTGCGGTATTGCGACGATGCCGTTTTCACTTTTGTTACAAGGCATTTCCCAAGGCACATGGATGTTGCCATTTGCCGGAGTGCTTCATCGGATAGTTATCTCACTAGTGCCGGTTGGCAGTAATTCAATAGAGTTTTTTGAAAAGGATGTTGCGGGTACAGGCATAAAACATAGTCTGTTATATAAAGATCCAGAAACAATAAAATTTATTATAGACTGGATAAATAGACAAAGAGGTGTATAGCGGGATCAAGGGGGGGGGAGCAGCAGCCAGCTTGATTTGCCCAGTATTTCGTGCTCAGCTTTATCCACAAAACCGTGAAGTGGAGTATAGTTGGCAAGCATTTACGATTATTATTTTTTTATTCAATCACTTATAGTGTTTTATAGCGGTCAACTGCGGTTTCCAGGTTTAATAAAAAATCGACACAAAGCCTTCACGCTTCGGATAGCATCGAAAATTGAACTGCTGAAGCCATTAGGAACGTTTTTAAAAATTCGCCCTCAAAGTATTTGCAATGCTTATATCATTTAAGTAATAATAATCAGTTACACTATTTTTATACGTTATATACAACGGACATTCAGTTTCAAAAAGCGGAATGTAAGTTTTGGAAGATGCCATGAAAAAAACCATGTACGAAAAGATCTGGGACAGCCATCTTGTGGCTGAAATTGCTGGTCAGGCCCCACTATTATATGTTGATCGTCATTTGATGCATGAGGTAACAAGCCCGCAAGCATTTGAAGGATTAAGACTTGCAAAACGCAAAGTGCGTAATCCTCATAGCATTCTGGCAACTATGGATCATTGCGTGCCGACTAAAGATAGAGACTTGCCTATTAGCGACCCCATTGCGAAAAAGCAGATAGAAACGATGGCTGATAACTGCGAGGAAAATGGTTTAAATCTTTATGATATGAAAAACCCAAATAACGGTGTTATTCATATCGTTGTTCCGGAGCATGGTTTTGTCCATCCGGGTATGGTTGTGGTTTGCGGTGATAGTCATACAGCAACACATGGTGCTTTTGGTGCCTTAGCTTTTGGTATTGGTACATCTGAAGTTGAACATGTGATGGCAACCCAAACATTGCCACAACAAAAATCAAAAACCTTATTAATTCAAATTGACGGCGAATTATCCAAATATGCATCAGCTAAAGATATAGCGCTGGCAATTACCGGAAAAATTGGTACCGCCGGCGGCAATGGGCATGTTATCGAATATGCGGGAAGCGCCATTCGCAAGCTGTCTATGGAAGGCCGTATGACCCTTTGTAATATGGCGATTGAAGCGGGTGCCAGAGCAGGTTTAGTTGCGCCTGATGAAAAAACTTATGCTTATTTGCAAGGTCGTGAATTTGCCCCTTCAGGCGATAACTGGGATAAAGCATTAGCTTACTGGAAAACCCTGCCCAGTGACGAAGGTGCTGAATTCGATATGGTCGTTACCTTAAATGCAGCTGATATTGAACCTCAGGTTACCTGGGGTACATCACCTGAACAAGTAACAGGCATCACGAACAGAGTCCCCGCACCTGAAGATTTTGATGATAGTATCAAACAACAGGCATGTGCTAATGCCCTGGAATATATGGGATTAACAGCGCATACGAAAATGACTGATATTCCTGTAGACTTGATTTTTATTGGCTCATGCACCAACGGACGTATTGAAGATTTTCGTATTGCAGCTGAAGTGACCAAAGGAACAAAAGTAGCGGCCAATGTAACAGCTATTGCCGTACCCGGTTCTTATCATGTTAAAAAACAAGCGGAAGAGGAAGGTCTGGATAAAATTTTCATTGAGGCAGGCTGGGAATGGAGAGACCCCGGTTGCTCTATGTGTCTGGCAATGAATGGTGACGAACTTACTGTAGGACAACGTAGTGCATCCACTTCAAATAGAAACTTTGAAGGCCGCCAGGGTAAAGGCGGAAGAACGCACCTGGTCTCACCAGCTATGGCAGCTGCTGCGGCGGCGGCGGGTCACTTTGTTGATATTCGCAACCTTTAAAGAATAACGGGAAACTATTATGCAAGCCTATAAAAAACATGAAAGTATTGCTGCTTTAATGAACCGAAGCAATGTCGATACAGACCAGATTATTCCAAAACAATTTCTAAAAAGAGTAGAACGTACTGGCTTTGGACAACACTTATTTCACGATTGGCGTTTTAATGACGATGGCAGTGACAATGCCGAATTTGAACTTAATAAACCCGTCTTTAAAGGTGCTAACATACTTGTTGCCGGTGATAACTTTGGATGTGGATCTTCTCGTGAGCACGCGCCCTGGGCAATTGCTGACTATGGCTTTAACACTATTATCTCTACCAGTTATGCGGATATATTTTACAACAACTGTTTTAAAAACAGCATACTGCCTATCATTGCGACTAAAGTGCAATTAGCCAGTTTGATGGATGAAATTTCAGCCAATGAAGGGGTTAAATTTATTGTTGATCTGGAAAATCAACAACTCACCACACCGGCAGGAAATGGCTTTAAATTTGATGTAGACCCTGTGCGTAAAGAGAATTTACTCAAAGGGCTGGATGATATTGGTATGACGTTACAGCATACTGATTTAATAGATCAGTATGAAGTTAAACATAAACAAAGCTTTCCCTGGCTTTGGGTTTAATTCGCAACCACTAGTTCCCATGCTCTACGCCACTGCCATTAAGTTAAGGGGTAAAGTTATAATAAACAGTACGTTACATTGTAGAGTGGGTTAGCTTATCTAGCGAAGCGTAGATAACGTAACCCAACATATATGCTAAACGAAGCTTGTTGGGTTACGTTTTTATTGCTTGGCAAAAAAATCTAACCCAACCTACTGTGTAATGCATTGATTATGAAATAATAAATTCTTAATTTAATGGCAGTGGTGTTCTGCGCGGGAACTCATACCGAAACGCTCGGCGTCCCGTAACGCAAAATGTCATAAACCGCATTCACACAGAGCGTGGGAACAAGAACATTATTTGTTATCCTAAAATGTCAGGTTACTTTATCTGCACTACCTTTGATAAGCTAACCCAAGCTACATCATCCTTTTATTTTCAAGGCAAACAATATGTCCACGCAATCCAGACACATCCAGTTAATGGACACAACTTTACGTGATGGCGAGCAAACACAAGGGGTTTCCTATGCTCCTGATGAAAAGTTAAGTATCGCCAAAGCACTCTTGCAGGCACTGCAAGTAGATCGAATTGAAGTCGCCTCTGCACGTGTATCAGAGGGTGAAAAGCATGCTGTAAAACAAATTAATGACTGGGCACGCAAAGAAGGCTTTGATGGCCGTGTCGAAGTATTAGGGTTTGTTGACCATACCCTTAGTGTCGACTGGATATTAGAGGCAGGTGGGAGTGTTATTAACCTGCTCACTAAAGGCAGTGAAAAACACTGCCGGGATCAGCTAGGCAAAACACTGCAGCAACATGTAGATGATATTCTTAAAACAGTTGACTATGCTCTGTCAAAAGGCTTAACAGTCAATGTCTACCTGGAAGACTGGTCAAACGGTTATCGCGACAATCGGAATTATGTTTTTGCTTTAATGGACAGCTTGCAGCGTAATGGCATCAATCACTTTATGTTACCCGACACTTTGGGTGTCATGTCTCCGGAAGAAGTTTTTGAAAACCTAAGTGATATGTGCAATAGATACCCTGAGTTGCAATTTGATTTTCACCCGCATAATGATTATGGCCTGGCAACTGCCAACGCGATGGCAGCTGTACGTGCAGGAATTAACTCAATTCACTGCACTATAAATTGTCTGGGAGAAAGAGCAGGTAATGCCTCACTCGCTCAGGTAAGTGTCGTATTGCGAGACAAAATGGACATGGAGCTATCTATTAATGAAAGTCATTTAATGCCTACCAGCCATTTAGTAGAAAACTTTTCCGGTAAACGCGTTGCCGCCAACGCGCCTATTATTGGCACTGACGTTTTCACACAAACAGCGGGTATCCATGCCGATGGAGATCAGAAAGGCGGCTTGTATAAAAGCAAATTAGTACCTGAACGCTTTTCACGTATTCATAGCTATGCACTAGGAAAAATGAGCGGCAAAGCCTCGCTAAAAAAGAACCTGGAATTGCTGGAGCTAGACCTGTCTGAAGAAAACCAGAAGAAAGTCCTGGCCAGGATTGTAAAGCTAGGTGATTCTAAACAAACGATTACCACTGAAGACTTGCCATTTATTATTGCCGATGTTTTGGAAAGTAAAAATTATCAGCATATCAAACTTATTAATTGTTCGATTACCAGTGGTTTTGAACTGGAATCAACCGTGAGCTTGCGTGTTGATGTTAACGGTAAACGGCATGTTGCCTCAGGCTGCGGAAACGGTGGTTTTGATGCTTTTATCGATGCGATCAACAAAGTGATGAAGCTGCATGATTACACCCTGCCTGAATTATTGGATTATGAAGTAAGAATTCCCAAAGGCGGCCATACTAGTGCTCTCACAGAGTGTGTTATTACATGGGATTGTGATAATCATAAGCGTAAAACACGCGGCGTTCATTCCAATCAGGTTTTTGCTGCTATTTTGGCGGCATTGAGAATAATTAATATTCAATTACATGAGAAAAAGCAAAATGGGGAACCATCTTAACCGCCTGTTTTTATTAAAGCCGTAGGCTGGAATACGCTATCTATCTATACAACGTTAAAAAAGCTAAACCAACCTACAAAACTCAAATATAAACCATCAGTATTAAAATTGTTTATCCAACCTTAGGCATTTTTGATAATTTCTCTACCACCTTGTCTCCAAACTCTATTGTGCTAATCATATTAACACCTGAGCCCGGTTTGGATAGATCTGCAGTAGAAAAACCGTCAGCAAAAACACCTTGCATTGCAGCCCAGACATTTTTTGCCTCATCAGCCATATCAAAACTGTTTTCCAGCATCATGGCAACCGAACCAATCATGGAATAAGGGTTGGCTATATTTTTTCCTGCTATATCAGGTGCAGATCCATGCGAAGGTTCATAATAAGCTTTATCATCGCCTATACAAGCCGAAGGCATTAAACCAAGTGAACCAAGAATACCGCCGCCCTGATCACTTAAAATATCGCCAAACATATTTTCCATCACCATCACATCAAACTGTGTTGGTTTTAAACATAATAAAGTCGCTGCAGCATCAACCAGAATATTAATGACTTCGATTTCAGGATATTCTACAGCCACTTCTTCTAGAATTTCATTCCACAATACACTGGATTTCAATACATTACTTTTATGAATATTATGTAGTACTTTTTTCCTGTGGCCGGCTAATTTGAATGCCTGATGCAGAATCTGACGAATCTGATTTTCATCATATTCCAGAGTTTCTTTTACATAGCGTAGGCCATCTTTATTTACGCCCATCTCCTTTTCACCAAAATATAAACCACCGACTAGCTCACGCACAATAATGATGTCGATCCCTTCGCCAATAATTTCTGCTTTTAAAGGTGAAAAATGCGCCAATTCTTTCGGCAAGGAAACAGGGCGAAAATTTGCATAAGTATTGTAACGACGACGCATGGGCAATAATGCACCGCGCTCAGGCTGTTTATCAATAGGAATATTTTTTGATTCCTCATGACTTAAACCAATAGGGCCTTTAAGAATCGCATCGGCACTATCACAGATGTCCTTGGTTTCTTGCGGAAAAGCATCTCCAGTTGCAAAATAGGCACAGGCTCCAAACAGCGCAGGCATTAATTCAAAGCTGACATCGTTACGCTCTTCAATAAGTTTTAAAACCTTCACTGCTTCCCGTGTGATTTCCGGACCAATTCCATCACCTGCCAAAATTGCGATTTTGTAATTCTTCATTATTTACCTTTAAAATATTCGTTTAAAAATTCTATAGACCAGCCATGACAGATCTAGTCAATAACTGACCATTCTACCTTATCTATGGCGGTAATTATCAACAATAATTTGAGCAAATAATGCCCATAAAATGAGTTAATCATTACCAAACAAATCTCGCGTATAGACCTTGGTCTCAACGCCCTTAAGTTCATCAGCTAAACAGTTAGCGACAGACAGTAATACCTGCATTCTTAGATTCAACTAATAAGTACAATTCATTATTCTCATAAGCACTTTGTTTATCCAGAGTTGCGCTAAAATTAATCAATCTGTTTTGCAAACTTCTTCTATTTCAGAATCGGCGCTGGATGACTTTTTCACATGGAGTAAATCAATTTTCTCGGTAATAATATCAACGGCAACTACCTCATGATTTTGTGCTAAAAACATTGCGTTAAATATGCTATGCAATGCAAAAAAAATTCATTGCATTATCAACACTGCCCAGTTCTGGAGGAAAAAGCAATGCGCATTATAAAAGGATAAATCACCCTAAACTGGCAAACAGATGACTCTATCAATAGTCATGCTATGATAGTTTATGCTGACAAGTTAGCTTTCTACACCTAAGTTATTAAACAAGATTTACAGACAAACTACCGGCTGATACTCTAGGACGCACTTTAGTCCGCTTACTTAAGTAATCTCTGTAAGCTCTACAGCACTACTAATGCTTAAATTTTTTTTAGTAATACTTTTAGATTGATATAGCACATATGAAATTTTGGGAAACAAAAAAACTTTCGGAAATGTCCACTACAGAGTGGGAATCCTTATGCGACGGCTGCGCTAAATGCTGCTTAAATAAACTAGAGGACGAAGATAGTGGCGAAATATTTTTTACCAGTGTTGTTTGTGATTTAATCGATCTGGATACTTGCCGTTGTACTCATTATTCAGAACGTACTACATTAGTCCCTGAATGCATAGATTTAAAACAACACGACTTTGCTGAATATACCTGGCTCCCCGCCACCTGCGCCTACCGCCTACTTAGTGATGGAAAGCCTCTACCTAATTGGCATCCCTTAATCTCTGGCACTCAGGAAAGTGTCAAAGACGCTGGGGTATCAATTAGTAGTTTTGCCATGAAAGAGTCTCAAATCGATGATCTGGAAGACCATATTATTGAATGGCTAGATTAAACAATATCATTAGAGAGTTGTAGACTGGCTAATTCCAGCATAGTCAGCCTATGCTCAGAATAATTACCTGCATTACCTTTTTATAAAGTCTTCCCTGAAATTCTTATAGCGGGGCATTCAATTCTCAAACTTAAACATTAAAACTAACGCAAATATAAAACTTCTTTCAAAGTACCGCTAATTTTTCATTCCTGCCCTTAGCTTGTTATGTTAGTCTTATCCACTATCAACAATTGACCCGGAGTCCTAATGCCTACAGTTAGTTTAAAGAGTAAAGTACCTGATTTTTCAGCAATGTCCACCGGAGATAAAAGCATTCAGCTTTCCGACTATAAAGGCAAATATGTGCTGTTGTATTTTTATCCAAAGGACAATACACCTGGCTGTATTACTGAAGGACAGAATTTTCGTGATCACTACGACCAGTTTACACAATTCAATACCGTAATTCTTGGAGTCTCTCGTGATAGCGTGCGCGTGCATGAAGGCTTTAAATCTAAGCAGGGATTTCCTTTCGACTTACTCTCTGATAAAGAAGAAGTGTTATGTAACTTGTTCGATGTGATCAAAATGAAAAATATGTATGGTAAGCAGGTTCGGGGCATAGAGCGAAGTACATTTTTAATCGATCCAGAGGGAAAGCTTATTCACGAATGGCGCAAAGTAAAAGTGAAAGTTCATATGGATGAAGTTTTACAAAAATTGGCTGAATTAGGAGAGTAATTAATGAATATAAGTGCGACAAAAAAATTATTTGTTCTAGATACTAATGTTTTAATGCATGATCCTGCTGCTTTATTTCACTTTCAGGAACATAACATTTTTATTCCCATGATTGTTCTGGAAGAGCTGGACCATGCTAAAAGAGGCGTCTCAGAAGTCGCACGCAATGTACGCCAGGTCAGTCGCTTTATTGATGATCTATTAAAAGGTACGAATCCGAACGATATTAAGCAAGGCTTAGCTTTGTCTCAATTGCAAAGTTCGGGGCAAAAAGAGAATGCTCTGGAAGGTCGCTTATATCTACAAACTCAACAGATGACTGCAGCTTTACCTGATTCAATGCCCGGTAGTCTTGCAGATAATTCCATTTTAAGTATTGTTCTGACTCTACAAAATCAATTTCCTGATACGCATATCATATTAGTCTCGAAAGATATTAATATGCGCATCAAAGCTGCAGCTCTGGAATTAAAGGCAGAAGATTACCATACCGATCAGACCCTGGATGATATAGACCTACTCTATAGTGGTGCAACTGCCCTGCCCGATGATTTCTGGGAAACGCATGGCAACAAAATGCAATCATGGATAGAACAAGGACGGACATACTACAAACTTGAAGGCCCATTGGTAACTGACTGGCATCCAAACCAGTACCTGTATATTGAAAATAATTCAGATTTTGAAGCCATTGTGCGTTCAGTTGAAAATGATAAGGCAACATTGGAACTGGCGATTAATTACCGCGAAGGACATCGTTCCGTCTGGGGTGTATTTGCCAAAAACAGAGAGCAAAACTTTGCTTTTAATGTACTTATGGATCCAGATATTGATTTTGTCACTTTACTTGGCATAGCTGGAACAGGAAAAACATTATTAGCTCTGGCTGCAGGGCTAACACAAACCATGGACGATAAGATCTATCACGAAATCATTATGACCCGTGAAACAGTTCCTGTAGGTGAGGACATCGGCTTTTTACCCGGCACTGAAGAAGAAAAAATGGCTCCCTGGATGGGTGCGCTGATTGATAATCTGGAGTTACTGGGTAAGCAAGAGGAAGATAGTGACTGGGAAAAAGATGTTACTAAAACGATCTTAATGAATAAAATTAAAATTCGTTCACTCAATTTTATGCGCGGCCGTACTTTCTTAAACCGCTATTTAATTATTGATGAGGCACAAAATCTCACACCTAAACAAATCAAAACGTTAATTACCCGAGCAGGCCCCGGCACCAAAATTATCTGTATCGGTAATTTATCACAAATTGATACCCCCTATTTAACAGCCACCAGCTCAGGATTGACCTATGTTGTGGACAAGTTTAAGTCCTGGAGTCACGGTGCCCATATCACTCTAAAACGAGGTGAACGCTCACGTCTGGCAGACTATGCATCTGATGTATTATAAACTTGCGTACAGAATAATTAGTAATCCAGTGAGAGCGAACTTGAGTCCATTCTATTCAACTACGCAACTTTCTCGATAAATACTCAAAGTCCGAGCGTAAAAACAAAAAATAAGTTGTATTCTCAATTGACATATCTTGTTAACAACAGTAAGTTAGCAGGCTGATTTAAATAGTAACCCTTTTTTTCTTTAACATTAAAAAGCCGTTTAATTAAGAGTCCCCAATGGAAGAATTTCACCGTATTAGCCGTCTACCACCTTATGTCTTTAACATCGTTAATGATTTGAAAGCAAAAGCACGAGCACAAGGCGAAGATATTATTGATTTTGGCATGGGGAATCCTGATCAGCCTACTCCCAAACATATAGTCGATAAAATGGTAGAGGCCACATTGCGTCAGGATACGCATCGTTATTCCGTTTCCCGTGGCATACCCCGGCTGAGGCGAGCCATTGCCAATTGGTATAAAAAGCGTTTCGATGTTGATTTAGACCCAGAAACTGAAGCGATTGTTACTATCGGCTCAAAAGAAGGACTGGCACATCTGGCTTTGGCTACCTTGGGTCCTGGAGATACCGTTATGGTACCCAATCCAGCTTACCCGATTCATCCTTATGGTGTGGTTATTGCCGGTGCTGATTTGCGCCACGTAAAAATGGTACCCGGTGTAGATTTTGTAGATGAATTGCATAAAGCGATTGCTGAATCCTGGCCAAAACCCAAAATGCTCATTCTTAATTTCCCGGGAAATCCGACATCACAATGTGTTGAGCTGGATTTTTTTGAGCGTATTATTGAAGTCGCAAAAGAGCATAAGATATGGGTAGTACATGACATTGCTTATGCTGATATCGTATTTGACGGATATAAAGCACCGTCTATTTTGCAAATTCCAGGAGCAAAAGAAGTCGCTGTAGAGTTCTTTTCTTTATCTAAAAGTTACAATATGCCTGGCTGGCGTGTCGGTTTTATGTGCGGTAACTCCGAGTTAGTTGCTGCTCTTGCACGCATTAAATCCTATCTGGATTATGGCATGTTTACACCCATTCAAATTGCTGCAATTGCCGCATTAGAGGGGCCGCAGGATTGTGTAGCCAACATTTGTGCCATGTATAAAGAACGCCGTGATGTACTTTGTGATGGCTTAACCTCAATAGGCTGGAAAGTAGAAAGGCCAAAAGCTACCATGTTTGTCTGGGCACAGATTCCTGATGCATACAAAGAAATGGGCTCTCTTGAATTTTCCAAAAAATTAATCAATGAAGCCAAAGTTGCAGTATCACCAGGTATTGGTTTTGGCCATTTTGGTGATGATCATGTACGCTTTAGTTTAATTGAAAATGAACACAGAACCCGTCAAGCTGTGCGCGGAATTCGTGCCATGTTTAAAAAAGATGGCCTGATTTAGGAACCATTCATATTGTATGGCTGGGCATTAAGTCCGCCTGCCATACAAACTGATTTAAAAAACCTGTGCAAATGCTTGGGTTACACACAAGAAATTTAGTTATATCTGCCTAGGAGTTTGATTTGAAGCCAGTAAAAGTTGGTGTTTTAGGTTTAGGTACTGTCGGTGGCGGTACGGTAAATGTTTTAAAACGCAACGCACAAGAAATCTCACGTCGTGCTGGAAGAGAAATTATGATCACCCACGCTTCAGCGAGAGATCTTACTCGAGAACGTATTTGCGACACACAAGGCATCACGTTAAGTACCGACCCTTATGAAATCATCAATGATCCTGAGATCGAAATCGTCTTAGAGTTGATGGGTGGAACCGATCTGGCTAAAGAGCTGGTTTTACAAGCGATTGCCAATGGCAAACATATTGTTACCGCAAATAAAGCACTGATTGCACTACACGGTAACGAGATTTTTGCTGCTGCAAGCAAAGCTAATGTCATGGTTGCTTATGAAGCAGCTGTTGCCGGGGGTATCCCGATTATTAAAACCATACGCGAAGGACTAAGCGGCAACCAGGTCAACTGGTTAGCAGGAATCATCAATGGCACCGGCAATTTTATTCTGACCGAAATGCGTGATAAAGGACGCGACTTTGCTGATGTACTCACAGAAGCACAAGCACTAGGTTATGCAGAGGCTGACCCAACTTTTGATGTCGAAGGTATCGATGCCGGGCATAAACTAATGATCCTGGCTTCGATTGCATTTGGCATTCCACTGCAGTTTGAAAATGTATATACCGAGGGAATTACTAAAATCACACGTGCCGACGTGGAGTATGCGGGAGAATTAGGCTACCGTATCAAACATTTAGGTATTGCTCGTAAAACAGCAAACGGCATAGAACTTAGAGTACACCCTACCCTGATTCCCGAGCGGCGATTGATAGCCAATGTTGACGGAGTGATGAATGCTATTTTAGTGCAAGCCGATGCGGTTGGTCCTACCCTTTATTATGGCGCTGGCGCTGGCTCTGAAGCTACTGCCTCCGCTGTTATTGCAGACGTAGTCGACGTGGTTCGTGCTTTAGCTCTTGATGCTCAAAACAGAGTCCCTTACCTTGGTTTTCAAGAGAGCGAGATTAATAATTTACCGATACTGGCGCCTGCAGAAATAGAAACAACCTACTACCTACGTCTAACCGTTGAAGATAAACCCGGCACTCTAGCTGATATTACGGGTATTTTGGCTAAACAAAACATTAGCATCGAAGCGCTGATACAAAAAGAACCAAAACAGGGTGAAACCAGAGTATCTATCATTATGCTCACCCAGAAAACAATTGAAAAAGAAATGGATGCAGCCATTTCTGCAATCGAAAATTTATCGTCTGTTACTGGACAAGTAACACGCATCCGTCTTGAAACATTAGGTTAATGATTATGGCAACACAAACACATTACACAGGTTTAATTGAACGTTACAGAAACCGTCTTCCTGTCAGTAATTCAACTCGCGTTATTAGTTTAGGTGAGGGTAATACACCACTGATTCAACTGCAAAATATTCCCAGACTCATTGGTAAAGATGTTGATATTTACGTTAAGTACGAAGGTTTAAACCCCACTGGTTCATTTAAAGACCGTGGCATGACTATGGCTGTGACTAAAGCGGTTGAAGATGGTAGCAAGGCAATTATTTGCGCTTCTACAGGAAATACCTCGGCTTCTGCAGCAGCTTATGCAGTACGTGCGGGTATTTCTGCCTTTGTCTTAATTCCAGAAGGAAAAATTGCTCAAGGAAAACTGGCGCAGACTTTAATGTATGGTGCACAAATCATCCAGATCCGTGGTAATTTTGATCAAGGCATGAGCCTGGTTAAGGAAATAGTTGACCACGCGCCTGTCACCATCGTAAACTCAATTAACCCGTTCAGAATTGATGGTCAAAAAACAGCTGCCTTTGAAATTGTTGATGAGCTAGGTAAAGCCCCGGACTACCATTGCCTACCTGTGGGCAATGCAGGTAATATCACCGCTTACTGGAAAGGCTACAGCGAATACGCAACTGAAACAAATGGCCTCGCTGCTGTCTGTGCAAAACGCCCTGTCATGTGCGGCTATCAAGCAGCAGGCGCAGCTCCTTTTATCGCGGGTAAAATGATCGATAATCCTGAAACTATTGCTACCGCTATACGCATAGGTCATCCACAATCATGGGACTTTGCCTGGAACGCGCAAAAAGAATCGGGCGGCTGGTTTGATAGCTTTACTGATGCAAAAATACTGGCTGCTCAAAAAATGCTGGCAAGCCACGAAGGTATTTTCTGTGAACCTGCATCCGCTGCTTCATTAGCAGGCGCATTAAAGGATATAGAAACAGGTAAAATTCCTGAAGGCAGCACCATAGTCTGCACCTTAACAGGAAATGGCTTAAAAGATCCGGAAACAGCTATTTCACAGTGTTCTGACACACACCCTGTTTCAATCGATGCAACCCTGGAAGCCGTAAAAAAAGCAATTCTGGATAATATGTAATAGCATGCAAAAAAACCGTAGGCTAGGTTAGATTAACAAGCGTAGCGCAGATAACGTAACCCAGAAAACAGTGCCGGGTTACGTTTTTTAAAGCTACGCAAAAAAAAATCTAACCCAGCCTACGTGTTTACTTGATTTAAAAAATAAGGAACACCTTCGATATGAGTAACGTATTCAGTTTCACTGGAATAATAGGCAGAGATGCCGAAGTCAGAACAACACCTAATGGCCAGACAGTACTAAATGTCACAGTAGCAAACAATATTGGCTTTGGCGAAAAACAACAAACAATATGGGTTCGTGTTGCTTTATGGGGAAGACGTGCAGAAGGCCAGCTGCACAATTATCTTAAAAAAGGGCAACAGGTATTTGTCTCAGGTGAATTATCCCAAAGAGAATATCAGGCAAATGATGGCACGACCAGGTCTAGCCTTGAGTTGAATGCCAATATTATAGACTTGGTTGGTAAAAGCAGTGCAGCCCAACCAGCGCAGCAAAATTACCAGCCAAAACAATCAGCACCCATACAATCAAGTTATCCTGCAAATGACGATTATGATGATGTGCCCTTTTAGGAGAGACCTGGAAATAAATCAACAGCTTGTTTTCAGGAATTTCCTGCGACCCGTTGGTTAATACCATAGCAACGCCTGGAAAATTTTAACTGATCACTTTCTTGTTATCTACAAATCGCTCACTGATGCCAAACCTGTTTGACTACCCCGAAACATATAATGGTTTAATAAAGGAGGGCATTTCTAAAAACTGGTTTACATTACCATTAGAGCGCGAATATGAGCAATGCAAACAAGCAATACTGTCTACTAATACTCATTGAAACATAATTTTTCAGTCCGGGAAAAAATCTTCGTTGTTTAGTACACTCGGTTTAGGCGCGGTTAAGCCAAAATGTTGATAGGTTTTTCCTGTGACTACACGACCTCTCGGCGTACGCATGATAAAACCCTGTTGGATTAAATAAGGCTCTAGCACATCTTCTATGGTGCCACGTTCCTCACTAATTGCTGCGGCCAGGGTATCCAGTCCAACTGGGCCACCATCAAAATTATCGATGATGGTTTTTAACAGACGCCTGTCCAACTGATCGAAACCACAATGATCAACTTTTAACATGCTTAGAGCCTGTTGTGAAATACCTTGATCAATAGTACCATCACCTCTCACTTCGGTATAATCGCGTACCCGTCTTAATAAACGGTTGGCAATACGAGGAGTACCGCGCGAACGTTTAGCAATTTCATGAGCACCTTTTTTGTCAATTTGTATTCCTAAAACTTTGGCTGAACGGGTGACGATATGCGTCAACTCATCGACAGTATAAAACTCAAGTCGTTGTATGATACCGAACCTGTCACGTAAGGGTGATGTTAAAAGGCCAGCTCTTGTGGTTGCACCGACTAAAGTAAAAGGCGGTAAATCCAGTTTAATTGATCTTGCTCCCGGTCCTTCACCGATCATTATATCGATTTGGTAGTCTTCCATAGCCGGATACAGAATTTCTTCGACTACCGGGCTCAAGCGATGAATTTCATCAATAAACAAAACATCATGCGCTTCAAGATTGGTTAATAAGGCGGCTAAGTCACCCGCTTTATCAAGTACAGGCCCTGATGTCTGGCGTAGATTAACATTCATTTCATTGGCGATGATATTTGCCAGTGTGGTTTTTCCCAGTCCCGGCGGGCCAAAAATAAGTACATGATCCAGCGCTTCTTTACGCGCCACTGATGCCTGAATAAACACTTGCATCTGCTCACATAAAGCTTCTTGTCCGATATAATCATTTAGGGTTTTCGGTCTGATTGCACGGTCTTGACGCTCCTCATCTACTTGTCCGCTAGCACTGATAATACGATCGGTTTCAATCATTTATCTAGCCGGGGTAGACACCTGTTGATAAGTATCTATCGCCACGATCACAGATTATGGCAACTATGGTCGCATTTTCAACTTCCTGTGCCAGCCTTAGCGCTGCGGCAACCGCGCCACCAGAGGAAACACCCGCAAAGATACCTTCTTTAGCGGCTAAATCACGCATAGTTTGTTCAGCCGTATGCTGGTCAATATTTATTATTTTATCAACACGAGACGCTTGATAAATTTTAGGCAAGTATTCTTGTGGCCAACGGCGTATACCAGGGATCTTTGCACCATCTTCAGGTTGCACACCGACAACTTGAATATCCGGGTTTTGTTCTTTTAAAAATTTCGATGTCCCCATAATAGTGCCTGTCGTGCCCATAGCACTTACAAAGTGTGTTATTTGTCCGTGGGTGTCTCGCCATATTTCAGGACCAGTACCTTCATAATGAGCCAGAGGGTTATCAGGATTCGCAAATTGATCTAATATACGCCCCTTTCCTTCTGCCTCCATTTTCCTGGCTAAATCTATCGCAGCTTCCATACTGCCTTCTGCAGGGGTCAGGATTATATCTGCACCATAAGCTTTCATGGAAGCACGGCGCTCCGTACTCATATTATCCGGCATAATCAAGGTTAAATGATAACCCTTAATTGCGGCTGCCATGGCCAAAGCAATGCCTGTGTTACCACTGGTTGCTTCGATCAAATAATCACCTGGCTTAATATCTCCACGCGCTTCGGCATGCTGAATCATACTTATTGCCGGACGATCTTTCACTGAACCAGCAGGATTATTACCTTCAAGTTTAACTAAAACAGTATTAGAACCTGGCTGAATTAAGCGCTGTAATTTAACTAACGGTGTGTTGCCTACAAAGGCTTCTATGGTTGAATAAGTCATAAGCAAAGGCGAAAAGAGCGGACTTTAGTAGTTCGCTATGGTCGATATAAATGGAGCGGATTAATGCCCGCTCTACCAGTTCTAACGAGAAAACACCTTAACTATCTCCGATATTCTAGTCACTTGAGCTTCCGTTAATTGTGCCCAGGAAAACTGCCATTTCCAGTTGCCTTCGATGGTTCCCGGTGTATTCATGCGATCTTCGCTAGCTAATTCTAAAATATCCTGCATAGGTACAATCGCCAGATTTGCTACCGAGGAAAAGGCAGTACCGATCAATAAATAAGGCATAGAGACCTGAGGATGACCTAAATACCGGTATATACGCTGTTTATCATGATCATTTAATGCGTTATACCAACCTAATGTCGTATCATTATCATGTGTTCCAGTATAAACAACACAGTTATGATCATAATTATGCGGTAAGTAGGGGTTACTATTTGTATCACCAAAGGCAAACTGTAAAATCTTCATTCCCGGAAGATTAAAATCAGTTCTAAGTTGATCAACTTCTGCAGTAATAATTCCTAAATCTTCGGCAACTAATGGAATATTACCAAATTCTTTTTTAACGGCTGCCAGCAATTCATGCCCTGGTGCTTTAACCCATTCACCATTAATAGCCGTGTCTTCGCTGGCTGGAATTTCCCACGCTGCTTCAAAACCTCTGAAATGATCAATACGTAATATATCGAACATTTCTAACTGGCTACGCAGGCGGTCATTCCACCAGGCAAATCTGGATTTTTTTAAATAATTCCAGTCGTAATGGGGGTTACCCCAACGCTGTCCCGTTACAGAAAAATAATCAGGGGGCACCCCTGCAACAACAGACATTTGACCCGTTTTATCCAGTTTAAACACTGCACGGTTTGCCCAGACATCGGCACTATCATAAGACACAAAAATAGGAATATCACCAAATAATAAAACATCTTTATTATTCGCATATTCCTTAAGGGCCATCCATTGACGATAAAAAAGAAATTGCTCAAACTTTATGATTTCAATTGCAGATACCATTCTTCGCCGTGCTTCTTTTAGTGCAGCAGGCTTTCTTTCTTTTAAGGGCTCTGGCCATTGATTCCAGCATTGCTGGGAAAACTCGTTACGTAATGCTACAAATAAAGCATAATCATCCAGCCAATTCGACTTATTGGTGCAGAAGTTTACGTATTGTTGTTTTTCTTCAACACTCGCTAGATTTTCAAATCCCGTATAAGTTTTAGCCAACAGGCAGTTTAGAAAATCATCGTCTCCCGTCTCACAAGTATCGCATTGCCCTGCTTCTTGTAACCAGCCTTTCTGTTTTAATTCTTCCAGACAAATAAGCCCTGGATTACCGGCATGAGCAGACAAACACTGATAGGGAGAGCCGTCACCATGTGGCACTCCCAGGGGTAAGGTTTGCCATACCTTAAGACCTGCATTATGCAAAAAATCAACAAAGTTATAGGCTTCCACGCCCAAATTTCCGGATCCATTCTCATTGGGTAACGAGGTTATATGTAACAATACACCCGCACGTCGATGCGCTAATAAATTATCTTCATTAATGTCCATATTATTTAACTTGTACCTTTACGCATAGTACCACCCATTGCGGGAGCACCGGAACCTTGTGTAAAAGACAAGGATAAATAGGCAGGGGGCTGTTCATCTAATAAGTGATATAAATTGGTTAAATTCAAGCGAAATTGTTTTTCAAAACTACTGACAGCCTGGTCAGGGTTATAATCTCCGAACCACCAAAACCAGTCGGAGCCCTCACAAACTGCTAACTGGAATTCAGCTTCTATTAGCTGCTCTTTGGATAAGTGGTTTGTTGCTACGACCTTATCAAAGCATTTTTTTGCGTCACAGAGCATATCCCAGCCACGGTTTTTATCAGTATCGCCAATCCAGGTAGAGAAAGTACCATATACCCAACTACCTGCCATTAATGTTGATAAAGGCTTAACCTCCACTTTGTCTGCCAGGCATTCTGAAAAAGTGGTCAATTCTATATCCGGATGTTCAGCTAAACGTTTATAAAAGGCATTTAGAAAATGGTAGCCATTTTCAGGAAAATACTCCCATGCATTTTCACCATCCATAATAATAGAGACGACACTCCCCTTTGGTTCATGCCGTGCAATATTTTCCAGGTGATGAATCATATTACCAACTGCATCATCGGCATGCCATTTGGAATACTTAAACCCAATTAAATCCGATAAGCCATCATCACGGAAAAAACAGGGAATATTGGTACCACTGACCTGAAAAGGATGATGTACATTTTGCTTACTATCAGTATCTGAAATATGCAGACTATTATGTAGAACCTGACCGCCCGTTGCTGCCCATGCAAAGCCCGCTTCACCAAGAATTTTCAAGGTTGCTTGACTTACCGCGCCTTCGGAAGGCCAGCAACCTTCAGGGGCTGTTCCAAAAAAGTGCTTGAAGGTAGCAATACCCTGATTAATATGCCACTTAACTCTTTCCTCACCGCCGGGATAGATATCTAAATCTGGTAAAGGTGCGTCTGGCATCGCTTCATGTGTCGATTTTATATCCAGCATTAAAGGCACGATCGGGTGTGCATAAGGCGTTACTGAAAGCTCTATTCGACCTTTTCTTGCCAACGCGTTATAACGATAAATAACGGTTGAAAGTAACTCACCAATTATTTCAATAATCTCAATGCGATCATGTAAAGTAAAATTACTTGCTTTGCTTATTAAGCGTTGCACTCTGGCATCGGATAATTTTACCGTTTCCCCCATCCAGGCAAGATGATACCAGACTAAAATATCCGCAATAAATTGTGAATTGATATATTTGGCTATATCACCATTTGCCTGTACCCATTCTGCCATTTGAGCTAATTCTTTATAGGCCGGGTAGCGATCAATTTGTCGCTCACGATTAGCACGCATACAATCACTAATCAGCTGTATTCTGTCCTCGACATCGACTGTAATCGTAGGCATCACTAACGCTGCCAACAAAGGATCATTTACTTCTATTTTCTCATGTAAATAACAATTGACCTGCTGCGCATAGTCCTCTATTTGCTCCAGCAAAATTGGGGCGAAATTAACTACCGCTTTGGCATCAGGCTCCGCTTCAAGATGTGCCACCATATCCACATAATCTTTTATAACGTGTAGATAGGTCCATGGCAATTGAAACTCACCTGTATGCCTGTCTCTATACTCTGGCTGATGCATATGCCAGCATAAGACCAGTTTTATTTTTTTCTTACCTGACATAGTGTCTTCTTTGACCCAGCATATCTGGTGTTACCAACACAACGCCACCGGGGCTAACATGAAAACGCCTTTCATCTTCAGCTCGATCTTCACCAATAACAGTCCCTTCAGGAACCTGACAACCTTTTTCAATAATTGCTTTAGTAATTCGACAATGCCTTGCTACATTAACATCGGGTAACAGTAAAGAATCAGTAATGGTGCTATATGAATTAACACGCACTTGCGAAAACAACAGTGAATGCTTAATAACTGATCCTGAAATAACACAACCGCCTGAAACCATGGAATCAATTGCTTGCCCTCTTCTATCATCATCATCAAAAACAAATTTGGCGGGTGGCGTTTGTGTCTGATGAGTCCAGATAGGCCAGGTCTGATCATATAAATTCAGATTAGGTTTCACCCCGATCAGTTCCATATTAGCTGCCCAGTATGCATCAATGGTACCTACATCACGCCAGTAGCTTTGCTCTCCACTTTGTAAATCTAGAAAAGGATAAGCATTGACATTATATTTATCAATCACTGCTGGAATAATATCGTGTCCAAAATCATGTGTAGACCCTTTGGTATCCGCATCTTTTAGTAATTGCTCAAATAAAAAGCCCGTATTAAAAATATATATCCCCATCGACGCTAAAGCTCTGTCTGCTTTATTAGGCATCGTCGGTGGATTATCAGGTTTTTCCACAAAGTCTTTAACACGCCTTTTTTCATCAACAGCCATGACACCAAAATCTTTAGCCTCTTCTAAAGACACCTCCAGACAACCTATAGTTAAGTCAGCATTTTGTTCCACATGATCCGCTAACATCGCGCCATAGTCCATTTTATAAATGTGATCACCCGCAAGAATAATAATATGCTCAGGTTTACGGCTGCGTAAAATATCAATATTCTGATAAATGGCATCCGCTGTTCCTAAATACCATGAATCTTCACTAGTACGTTGTTGCGCAGGCATCAAATCGACATATTCGCCAAACTCACCACGCATAAACCCCCAGCCTTGCTGCAGATGTCGAATCAGAGAATCCGATTTATATTGCGTTAAGACACCTATTTTACGTATACCAGAATTGATACAATTTGACAGAGGAAAATCAATAATACGAAATTTGCCACCAAAAGGAACTGCCGGCTTTGCGCGCCAATCGGTCATGTTTTTTAAACGTGAACCGCGACCACCTGCTAGAATTAATGCAATGCTGTTGCGAGTTAAATGACTTACAAAACGATCATGGTGGCGTTCTTCTGAATTTGACATACTCATCCTCGTTAATTTAAATAGGCTATTACTTTATGGTCTTTTATTTGTTACTATTCAATCAAGACTTATTCTACCACCAGAGGCATTATAAAATGAACAAGCCAGCAAAAAAAACTCCGCTTGATTCTGATTTAATAAAAATAATTGAAGCAAAACATCACGACCCTTTTTCAGTACTAGGACGACATACCAACAAAACTATAACAACGATAACGGCTTTTTTACCTAATGCTGATACTGTTAGTATTGTTGGCCAAAAAATCGCAATGCAACGTATCCCTGGTACAGATTTTTTTCAGACTAGTGATGTACCAAAAACACTGGAGAGATATTACCAGTTTGAGATCACTGACAAATCAGGTCATTATTACGAACAATACGACCCCTATGCTTTTGGTTCTGAACTTCCCGAATTTGATCAGCATTTATTTGGCGAAGGCCGGCATTGGCATATCTATAAAAAATTAGGTGCACATTTACATACAGTGGAAGGCATCGACGGTGTTTTATTTACCGTATGGGCACCCAATGCAGATCGCGTGAGTGTTGTTAGCGAATATAATAACTGGGATGGTCGCTGTCACCCAATGCGTGTATTAGGCGGCAGTGGGATATGGGAAATATTTATCCCTGGATTAACAGAAGGCTGCTTATATAAATTTGAAATTCTTAATCGTGATACACAGCAGATTAGTGTCAAAACCGATCCTTATGGCCAACAGTTTGAATTTCGCCCGCAAACAGCCTCACGTGTTGTCAATGAAAGCCAATATGATTGGCAAGATAAGAAATGGATCGATAAACGCATTAAGCACGATTGGCTGAGTGAAGCCATGTCGATTTATGAAGTGCACTTAGGCTCATGGCAGCGTGATAGCCAGGGTAACTTCCTGAATTATATTGATTTAGCACACCAACTAGTAAAATACGTACAAGATATGGGCTTCACTCATATCGAGCTATTACCTATTACCGAACACCCACTTGATGCCTCTTGGGGATATCAGACCAGCGGTTATTTTGCGCCTACAAGTCGCCATGGCAATGCGGATGAATTTCGTTACTTTGTTGATTACTGCCACCAACATAATATCGGCGTCCTGCTTGACTGGGTGCCTGCGCATTTTCCCAAAGATGATTTTGCTTTGGCACGTTTTGATGGTAGTTGTTTGTATGAGCATGAAGACCCACGTAAAGGTGAACATCGTGACTGGGGAACATTGATCTATAATTACAGCCGTAATGAAGTGAAAAACTTCCTGTTATCTAGCGCCTTTTTCTGGATAGAAGAGTTTCATTTAGATGGCTTACGTGTAGATGCAGTAGCCTCTATGCTCTATCTTGATTATTCGCGTGAAGAAAATGACTGGCTGCCTAATATGTATGGCGGAAATGAAAACCTGGAAGCGATCGATTTTTTACGTGAGCTAAATACCCTCACTCATGAACAACATCCAGGCACAGTGGTTATTGCCGAAGAATCAACTTCATGGCCTCAAGTAACGCGCCCAACCTGGACGGGCGGATTGGGTTTTTCCATGAAATGGAATATGGGCTGGATGCATGACATCCTGTCATATATGCAACAAGACCCTGTACACCGTCGTCATCACCATGATCAACTGACTTTCGGCATGCTATATGCATTTACTGAAAATTTCGTCTTGCCTTTTTCTCATGATGAAGTTGTTCACGGCAAAGGCTCCATGCTCAGTAAAATGCCCGGTGATGAATGGCAAAAGTTTGCTAATTTGCGCTTACTTTACACCTTTATGTTCACTTACCCCGGTAAAAAATTACTGTTTATGGGCTGTGAATTTGCGCAAGGTACGGAATGGAATTTTAATCAGGCACTCGACTGGTATGTCATGGATTACTCGTTCCATAAAGGGATGCACACTCTGGTCAAAGATTTAAATAAAATGTATGTTCAGCACCCTGCTCTTTTTCAACATGATTTTGATAATAGAGGCTTTGAGTGGATTGATTGTCATGATGTAGAGCAGTCAATTATCAGTTACTTACGTAAAACAGAAAATGAAACCTTAATCAACGTTTTGAATTTCACGCCTGTTCCACGCGAAAACTATCGTATTGGCGTACCTGCACCTGGTACATATTTAGAAATTTTTAATTCGGATTCAAAATTTTATGCCGGCAGTAATGCAGGTAACGGCCAGGTACATACCGAAGAGACTCCATGGATGAATCAACCATATTCTATTAATATTACTATTCCTCCATTAGCCGGCATTGTATTAAAACTATAGTTATGAAAAAGATACTATTTGTTAGTAGTGAAGTACATCCCCTCATTAAAACGGGGGGGCTCGCTGACGTGGCGGGAAGCCTACCTATAGCCTTAGCCGAACTAGGCCAGGAAGTACGCATTATTATCCCTAAATATCAAGCACTTAAACTTGAAGAAGAGATAACATATCTTTGCACCCTGCGGATTAATAATCGTGATGTCAATATTTTAGAAACCCGGTTACCTGATAGTGATGTCATCGTATGGCTAGTTGATTGCCCTGAATATTTTGACATTCCTGGCAATCCTTATTCCGATGAATTTGGTAATGCATGGGCGAATAGTGCAGCACGTTTCTGCTTATTTTGTCGTGTTGCAGTTGAGGTCTCTCAGAACCGTGCACATCTAGATTGGAAAGCCGACATCGTACACTGCAATGACTGGCAAAGCGGCTTGGTTCCAGCATTATTAACACTAGAGCCGCAACGCCCTTCAACGGTATTTACGATACATAATATGGCATATCAAGGTTTGTTTTCTAAAACGGCCTATTTCGACCTGAATTTACCTGGACAACTATGGAATCCAGGCGCATTGGAGTTTCATAGCTTACTTTCCTTTATCAAAGGAGGAATTGCCTGTGCTGACCATATAACAACAGTGAGCCCTAACTATGCGCTAGAAATCCAAACAGCAGAATATGGCTATGGCTTAGAAGGGCTGTTACATAATAGACACCATGAATTAAATGGTATTATTAATGGCATTGACACAGATATATGGAACCCGGAAACGGATCCGCGTATTGCTCAGAACTATGCAATTGACAGCCTGCCTAAAAAAGCAGGCAATAAGCTAGCATTACAAAAGCACTGCTCACTTCCCGAAGAGCCAACTATCCCTTTGATTGGCCTGATTAGTAGACTAGTTGATCAAAAAGGCATTGATTTAGTAATTGACTGTTTAGGTGATCTGGTTAGTTACCCGGTACAATTTGTCTTATTAGGTTCTGGAGAAAAAGGCTTTGAACATCGACTTAAAAATTTAAGTTATTTATATCCTGATAAAATTTCAGTCTCGATTGGCTATAATGAAGATCTGGCGCATTTAATAGAAGCCGGCTCAGATATGTTCTTGATGCCATCTCGTTTCGAGCCCTGCGGACTCAATCAATTATACAGTCAACGCTATGGTACCTTGCCTATTGTAAGAAGAACCGGTGGTTTGGCTGATACAGTTGTGGATGCAATGCCGGATACCATCGCAGATAAAACAGCTACTGGATTTATGTTTGTAGAGCCTTCTGTTGGCGCTATGCTGGAAACCATTAAGCGCGCGATATTACTCTATGCAAACAAAAGGATCTGGCAACAGTTACAAAAAAATGCTATGCGTAAAGATTTTTCCTGGCAAAAAAGTGCACAACAGTATCTAGATTTGTACAATACTTTGTAAAAAAGATAGAGAGGATCTGCTTAACTTAATGCCATTGAGGTGCAGATCTTTTGCTAGCCTTGGATAGAAAAGTAAAAGCCTGAACGCGACGCGCTACAAACGCCTCCATGAGTGCCCCCTTAAGACGTAAGATAGCACAAGGAAGACTCCGCAAACCAGCATTCTACAACTCACTAAAAAGCTATTCTTCGTATTTTACAAAATAGATTGCCGGCAATAAAAAGGAAGGTTCAAAAGCCTGTAAAATTTTAAAAATGACCTGCAATTGTAAAAACTTTTTGAGATTTTTACGTTTTTTTGCCCCTATAACGAATAATCAGCACGATCAATAATCTCTCCTTGAATGATGACCACCTGACTCATTGCAATGAAAGTAGAGAAAAAGCATTATCAGCAGAACGCCACCCTATCCGGCAACGATTATGTACTGAAATAAATGATATAAATTTCTGCAATCGTCTAATAAACCAGGACACTTCTAAAGGCTGATTTATCATATCATTAGCGGTGAATATGAGTAATGTTTCAACATATGATTTCTTATCAAGTCTGTCATTCTTAAAAGCATAAAATACTTCATTCATTAATGGCGGGGGGCAATTCTCGCTTATGTTCCTTTTACGTATAGCACCCGCTACATCCGTATCAAGTATGTTGCAAGACCAAGCTGCGCAGCTTTTTTTGAGTCCACGTTAATATCTTTATTTGACGAAGCCGCTATCGTGGAGAAAAACTATCACGCCCTCAAATGTAAAGGTTTTCTTGCAAAATACAACGGGGCTTATTCGCGTACTAACCGGCGTACTGGAGCGCATTGTCAAGGACATCTGCATAATTTGTCACTGGATCCACTGGTTGATTATTTTGATGCTTTGTTGAAGTGTTTTATCATGGAGTGCAATGAAACAGCCAGTATCAGTGTGTTTTGGTAAAAATTGGGAATCAATTAATGACTATTAGAAATAGAAACAACCAGATCCAAACTATAAGCATTTTAGGCAGTGGCTGGCTAGGCTTGCCGCTGGCCGAACACTTTCTTACTCAGGGCTACCAAATCCATGCATCTACACGTTCAACTGAACATTTAAACAAACTTAAGTGTGTAAAAGCTAATGCTTTTATCGTTGATATCGATAACTTGAGTGATATTACGCAATTTTTGCAAGCCGACTGCCTGATTATCAATATTACCTGTAAAAATCTTACCAGCTTTACTCAGTTGATTAAGCAAATAGAACAATCGAGTATTACAAAGGTCTTGTTTGTTAGTTCAACTTCGGTGTATGACAACCTGAATAAAGTCGTCACTGAAGCTGAAGGAGCTGAACTTGAGGAGAGTCCTTTATGGCAGATAGAGCAATTATTTAGCCGTAACCTTAATTTTACAACGACGATCGTCCGTTTTAGCGGCTTAGTGGGCTACAGTCGTCATCCAGGAAATTTTTTTCGTCCGGGTAAAGTCGTCGCACAGCCTGAAGCGCCGGTAAATCTGATTCATCGTGATGATTGTATTGGTATTATCAGTGCCATTATTGAGCAAAATGTATGGGGTGAAGTTTTTAATGCTTGCGCTGCGACTCATCCAAGCAAGCGTGAATTTTATACGCATGCTAGAAATTTACTTAATTTACCCACACCTAAATTTGCCAATACCACCGAGACGACTTATAAAATTGTCAGTCATGCCAAAGTGCAGCAAGTATTAAATTATCAATTTATGCACCCTGATCTTATGAGTATCCGTTTTTAGTCACGCTAATGTACGATTAAATATAAAAACAGCCTGGAATAGATTGATTATTTATTTTGCTGATTTATTCCGGAGCCACTAAGCGCAAGCCGAGACCTGGCTGCGTTTCTAATAAACCTTCGGTAAAGGGTTTATCGATAGCTTTGCGTAATTTATACACATGGCTTCTGAGTGTATCGCTGTCAGGCGTTAAATCCCCCCAAAGTTCTTTTTCTAATTGCTCCCGGGTAACTAAATTAGGCGATTCGCGCATCAATATACGTAATATTCTTAAACCTGTGGGTGATAAATGAATGGCCTGACCTTGACGCGTTGCCTGCATGGTTCGCGTGTCCAATTGTAAATCATGTACTTTATAGACTGCCTTATCTAGTTCACCCCGTTGACGGCGGATCAGTGCATTAAGTCGCGCCTCTAACTCTGGCATATCAAACGGTTTGACCAAATAATCATCAGCTCCCTGTTGAAAACCTTGTAATTTATCATCCAGCTGATCTCGTGCTGTGAGCATTAAAATAGGGGTTGCTAATCTTACTTCTGTACGTAATCGTGCGCAAATCTCCAGGCCATTTATACCGGGTAACATAATATCCAGAATGATAGCATCATAGCTTTGCGTAGCTCCCAGATGTAAAGCGCTGAGTCCATCATAGGCATAATCCATAATAAACCCGCTACTTTCTAGATACGCGCCAACCGCTTCGGCAAGATCTTGATGGTCTTCAACTAAAAGTATATTTGCATGATACATAGAGAATTGTATTTTGGTTGCTGTGTCTACAATAGAGTATAGAGTATAGGGTTATGAAGTCTTCATTATATGCTGGATATTAAGTACTTTAGTGCAAAAAACTATTTACTGTATGTTCAATGCTATAATCCAGGCAGAATAATAAATACAGCATCATAGCTGCATAACAGTCCGTGGACTGCATCATAGTCATACATTATTTTTATCTTGCAAGGAGAAAAATCCTCATGATCCGGTTACTTTATATTAGTTCAGCAGTCAAACCAATGAACGACGATGAACTATTAGCTTTATTGCAAGAATGCCGCAATTCGAACAGCAAGGAAGGTATCACAGGAATGCTCTTGTATTGCGGTGAATCGTTTATTCAGGTTTTGGAAGGCCAGGAACAAGATATTGAGAACCTTTTTAACGTTATAAAAAAAGATCCACGTCATACAAATGTAACTGTACTAGAAAAAAAGAAAATTTCTGAACGTAAGTTCGCTAATTGGAGTATGGGCTTTAAAAGTATATCGGATGCAGATTTACGGGATGTAAAAGGACTCAATAATTTCTTTGAAAATGACATTCAATCCGACTATTTTATCCACGAACAAAATATTTTGGCTCTGCTCATGCAGCATTACCGAAAAAAAAGCCGCGCAAAAATAGAGCATGTTGATTTACCTATTGAAAATGTTAAACCACTGATTGAATTTTTGCATAAATCTATTATTGCTATGGTTAATGTACTGGCTATATTAATGGTGTTCGTCATTTTTGTCGGGGTTTGGGATGTCATGTATACCATATATGAAAAAATGTTTATAGAACCTGCATTTCATATTGGTATTGGGGATATTTTACAGACATTTGGCGCTTTTATGGCGGTGTTGATTGCCATCGAAATATTCGTCAATATTACTTTATATCTACGCACCGATATTATTCCCGTTAAACTGGTCGTTGCAACGGCACTCATGGCTGTGTGTCGAAAAGTCATTATTTTTGATTTTCACGACTTATCACCGCAATATATTTATGCTAGTGGTGTCGTGGTGCTTGCCTTAGGCATTACTTATTGGTTGGTCGAACATATTCATGAAAATCACGACAATAGTTGACAAAAACAACTCAATATTATTTAAAGCGGCCAATTTTTCAGGATGAAGCGCTCTATAAAATGACAGGCATGATTAAAGGCAAGTAACCCTGGCGATAGCTTTCTAAGATTTCAATCAGTTCAACTTTATCCAGTTTCTTTCTCAAATAGCTCCGCATTAAGCCTGCCGCCAACACCGTATAGCAGAAACATATTGTATAAAATTTTCGCAAAAATCCAGATGCCAAAGCGGTTCAGATAATCATTTTATACACTTTCACCTGGCCCATGCGCCAACTCGGCGAGTCTGATTTCAGAATATAGCAAGATAAACTACCTAACCATTAATCTTGCTGGCTAACAAAGTCCGATACCCAGGTTATGATGTTTCACAGCAAACACAATGCACACCTTGAGTTTCTCTTAATTGTACTGCCGGTCTGGGAGTTTCCATACCACTCGCGATTGCGAGAAAAAAAGGCACTAACTCAAAATATTCACCCAGGGTTTTAATGATATAGGAATTAGTTTTTTTGTAACTGCCATCTTAACGGACGTCTTGACCTAACAAGCAACTGCTGATACCAACACGAACTTTTTTAGGGTAATTATTCATAGGTGTTTTTTAATTGTTCTGGATTAAGTTTAATGGAAAAAGCTTTAATTAAGCGATTGAGTCTATTTCTATTGGCGTTGAAATCATAATAGCCTTTTCGAGAAGCAGAACGCAATTGAATAAGCTGATTCTCTCTATCCAATCTTGCTTCAACATCATCGGTAAATTTGAAGAAAGATGTTTGAAAACTGGCCCAAAGATAATTTTCGCGAATTTCTTCTATTTTTCCTCCCTGCTCTACAATGCAGGCTTGTAACATTGCCCATGCCTGTTCTGGATTATGTGTGCCAAACGAAATGGGGGCTAAATCACTGTTTTCAGTACTAATACAATTGGGTTTATCGGGGCAAATAGCGAGTTTGCCATTGATTAAGTTTTTTTCTGAATCCGCTAAAGCGGGTAAGCTAAAAACAGATAAAAGGACTACTTTTTTTAAGATAAATTTAGGCATAATGAGAATTTTAGGTCTGTTTTCTATTGATTCATTGAATCTACGTTTAGCTCAGAGACACCCCAGCGCTGCTCTAAATAATTCCGCCGAGTAATAAAAATATCGGCTAATTTATCTGCAATCATCAGTTTGTGACATAAACTGCCAAAGAGGCCAAAAGGCATACTATAAAATACAATATCTTCAAGCATAATACCTTTTTCCTGCTCAGTTAAGCGCACTTCATGACTCCAGAATTTAAACGGACCGATACGCTGTTCATAGATAAAATAATGACCGCTAGCGCAGTGACTGATTTCTGAAAGCCAAGCCATCGGCCAGCTAAAAACCGCTTGCATCGTATAGGCGATCATTAAGCCACTGTAAATTTCTTCGGGTACTGTAGAGGTCGGTGTAATCGTAAAAAAGTCTGGCGTAATGGTATTAAGATGTTGCGGAGAGCTAAAAAATCGCCAAGCTTCATTGCGCGACATCTTTAAGACTTGCTGGTAGTGCAGTTGATATATTTTCATTCCCTGGTAGATGTCTGTGGCTGTTCAGTAAAAATCAACTTATCCACTGCAAAACCTAAGCCTTTTGCGCGAGCAATTAAACGCTGCAAAATAGCCTGATCCAATGTTGGCGTGCGTGCAAGAATCCACAAATAGTCAAGATCAGGCCCCGTGATCATGGCATACTGGTAGTCCAGTTTGTCCAGCGCAATAATGTGATACCCGCCATAAAACGGCCCAAAAAACGAGACCTTCAGGCTACCTATATCAGGCTTACCTAGAAAATAAGCTTTACCTTCCGCTTGATCTCGCTCGCCGGTTTTTATGTTATAACCACTATTAAGCACTTTAAGTCCACCGTCTTCTCTCAAGCTATATTCAGCATTAATGGCTGTTAAACCTCGTTCAAATCGATGATCCAGGCGGGCTATTTCATACCATTTACCAAGATAACGGCTTACATCAAACTGCTCTACAGGCTTAATACCCTCAGGTATGCCTGTACAAGCAGTTAGGATAAAAAATAGGCTAAAAAAAATTGCTTTCATAGGTCTCCACAAGATAAAAAGTAAAAATTAAATATACACCAAATACCCACTAATCGGTCAGATGCCTGCTACGCACATCCTCTACATACTCTTCTAATTCATTTACATCATGTAAAAATACCCAAGTACGTAAGGACTCTTTTACTAACCAGCCATTTTCTTCAGGAAACATTTGATAACCAAACTCTTCCAATAAGTCATGACAAGAAGCAATACGCTCCTGTATTTCCACTGGAATTTGTAAAGAGGGGTGAAATGGATAAAACCACATCTGATACAAACTGATCAAAATTTGTGTCCCCATTGATAGCCCCAAAAAAGCACCTGAAATGACCACTACATAAGCAAAGCCAGGAATTATAGTTGTGACATACCAGGATAAAATATCAATCACCATGGCAATAAAAGGTATCGCAACAATCGTTCGTTTAAGTGTCGAATTGATATCCGTCAGAATAAAGATTTTGCCGGTAAAAAATAAGATAAAAGCAATACCGAATAAGTGTATATGCGATACTTTTACTAAGGATGGTAGAGATGCGCCTTTAGCATCAGCGACTTCCAACACACCTTCATAGGTAGTTAGATTGGGCATGCCAGGGTTTTCATCTGAGCTATGGCATGTTATACAATCACGATTTAATATCGGAGCGACAAGCTGCTCAAACTGATCTTTGCTTTTGCCATTTTGTAACCACTTTAAAATGACAAATTTGTCAGCTTTAGAATTTAGATTTGGCTCCATAGGCCCATTAATTGCAGCCCCTAAACGACTATGATCGTGTGATCCATAATAAGCAATCATGACATCATTAATTGATAGTCCGGGTTGCCCATCCCGAGCGCTATGGGAAAAATATAAATGACTGAGGGCAAATAAATAACCCAGACCAATGGTCAGGAGAAACAAGGTGTCTAAAATACGTTCACTGGTAGAAATGTCACGGAAACGACGGTATCGATTTGCCATAATTCACCTTTTTGTCTTTGATTAGACCGAACTATGAAGCTTAATCAGCGCTTCCATAATAAGCCATAAAATATATGCGATAGTCCAGTATATAAGAAAAAAACATCAAAAGAAGTATCAATTTCCAGATGATTTATCTGTGCGTAAAATTTCAATTCGCCCGGTATTAATAGCAAAAATATACCAACAATAACCAGTTCGGTATAGCTACGTTTTATAAAACAAAAGCCAAACACCGAAAATTGCGCTACAACCATATAAGCCAACATGACTTTTAGATTATTAATCAATGGATTATTAAAATCATCCCCGGTATTTAAAAAACTCTCATGACCAGACATAGCCATAACAGCAGCGATAAAACTAATTAAAATAGCCAGATAATAATTAGCTTCAGCACTGTATTTGAGGGCATTTTTAATAGCTTTAAGTCGAATAGGAGCGATAGTACTCATAATAAAATCCAGTGAAAATAACCCTTCTGACAGTGTTGCTTCAGAAGGGCCCTGTTGGAGGAGAATCTTTAAAAAAAGCAAAAATAGCACTATGTGGCGTCTTTAGACCGCCTAATTAGCCCATAACAACCTTATTTTCTGGTGTTTCGATAGAATCATCCTTAGTGTCATTGCTAATTTCTGGCTCAAGGACGGGGGGCGCTAATTTTTTCCCCGCAAGCAATTCATTTATCTGAAACTTATCGATGGTCTCCCAATCCATTAATGCTTGTGCCATATTGTGCAAAACATCAATATTGTCTTTTAATATATCTTCAGCGCGTTGATAGTTTTTATCGATGACCTTGCGCACTTCGTCATCAATGGTTTGTGCCATTTGCTCAGACATCGGTTTAGCCTGAGCACCCATATAGCCGCCTTCACTATCAGCATAATCCATCGGACCTAATTTTTCAGACAAACCCCATTTTGTCACCATATTCCGTGCTAGTTGAGTAGCACGCTCTATATCATTGGAAGCTCCCGTAGTCACTTTATTTTTACCGTAAATTAATGCTTCGGCAATACGCCCACCAAATAGCCCAGAGATCTGACTGTCTAACTTATCTTTACTGGCACTGTAGGTATCAATCTCAGGTAAAAACATGGTGATTCCCAACGCACCACCGCGAGGCATAATACTGACTTTATATACGGGGTCATGTTCAGGTACATGACGGCCGACAATGGCATGTCCCGCTTCATGATAAGCAGTCCTCAGCAGGTCTTCTTTACGCATGACCATGGAACGTTTCTCGGCACCCATTAATAATTTATCGCGTGCTTTATCCAAGTCATTCATAGTCACCACACGCTTATTATTCCGGGCTGCCAATAAAGCACCTTCATTGACCAAGTTGGCCAGTTCGGCGCCAGAGAAACCTGGTGTGCCACGAGCTAAATCCCTGATATTAACATCTTCAGCCTGAGATATTTTTTGCGCATGGACTTTGAGTATTTGCTCACGTCCTTTGATATCAGGCAAGCCGACATGTATCTCACGATCAAAACGTCCAGGGCGCAGTAACGCCTTGTCCAGAACATCGGAACGGTTGGTTGCCGCTATAACAATAATGCCTTCATTACCACTGAAACCGTCCATTTCCACCAATAATTGGTTTAATGTTTGTTCCCGCTCGTCGTTACCTCCCCCGCCCGTTCCAGCACCGCCACGTTGACGACCGACAGCATCGATCTCATCAATAAAAATAATACAGGGAGCACGTTTTTTAGCTTGCTCAAACATATCACGCACACGTGAAGCACCCACGCCAACAAACATTTCTACAAAATCGGAACCGGAAATTGAGAAAAAAGGTACACCGGATTCACCAGCAATGGCTCGTGCCAAGAGGGTTTTACCTGTTCCCGGTGGGCCGACCAACAACACCCCATGTGGAATCTTGCCGCCGACAAATTCGTATCGGGAAGGATCTTTCAGAAAATCAACGATTTCCATGACATCTTCTTTGGCTTCTTCTACGCCTGCAACATCAGCAAAGCCGATTTTAATATGGTCTTCTTCTAATAATTTGGCTCGACTTTTACCCATCTCCATTTGTCCACCAACTGCTCCGCCCCGTTGCTTGCGGAAAAAATATACCCAAACCGCAATCAATAGCAGCATCGGTGCCCAGGATATAAAAATTTGCATGAACATTGATGTTTTTTCAGGTGTTGCGACTTTAATCTTGACATCATATTCCAACAGTTCATCAATCAACTTTGGGTCATTCGGGTTATAGGTGACAAAGCGTTCACCGTTGCGCTTATAACCGCTAATTTCTTCACCATCAATATTTACTTCGGACAAAGCACCGTTGCGTATATCATGAATAAAATCTGAATAGGAAACGGCGTAATTCACATTATTGTTTTGCATGGTTATTCTGGAGAAAACCGAAAACAAAACAACGCCTATAGTTATCGAGACTAACAATTTAATAATACGAGAGATCATCATCTACTCCTCATTGTTGTTTAGAAAAATACTTAAAGAAGTCTGAATTAGGTTCTAAAAGCATAGTATCTTCAGTGTTTTCAAAAGCAACCTGATAAGCACTTAAACTACGATAGAAAGCATAAAACTCTTCATTTTTACCATAGCTGTTCGCATAAATTTGAACCACTTCCGCATCACTTTGTCCGCGTATTTTTTCAGCATCCCGATAGGCATTGGCGAAAATAATATCCTTCTCTTTATCCGCCTGTGCACTAATTTGCTCCGCTTCTTCTCCACCTTGAGAACGAAATTCACGCGCGACACGTTGTCGTTCTGCTTCTATGCATCGATACACTGAGCTACTGACTTCATCGGGTAAATCAATGCGTTTAATACGAATATCAATCTGCTCAATGCCATATTCTGTAGCAATCGGTGATAATTTAGTCATTAATACCTGACGTAAGTCACCACGATCTTCTGACACCAGTTGTTTATACTTCGCGCATCAAAGGTGCTGACATTATGAATCAACGGCAGCTTAAAATGCAGGCCCAGAAGATAATCTAACTTAACGATTTCGCCTAACTGAAATTTAATCACTTTCACCTATATAAAATATAGACATGGCAGCCAAAATCAAGGCACTTAAGCATATGGGGATTATCATAGTCTGTCTTGAATTCATGATCTGCTACTCCTGCTGCTACGGATATTGGCATTATTAGTGTTATTTGAATTTTTAACTTGCACACCTGAACCTTTGTTTCTATTTTGTGATGCATTGGCATTACTTTGCTTGCCCCAGACTATATATTTGTAGCCAACAACCCTTTACGCCAAAAAGCACTCAATCCTTTAAAATCTTGAAATTTATGCTGTCATGCCCAGAGCGTCATTGCCAGTCCTTGAAACATAACTCATTACTAAACTGTTTTTTTAATTTTATAAGTGCACCATTTTGTATCTGACGCACACGCTCCCTAGTTAAGCCTAATTGGTCGGCAATATCCTGCAAGGTCATTTCCGGCGTATCTTCTAAACCAAAGCGACGATTGATAATATCTGCTTCTCTAGCCGTTAATATTTCAATTGCGCCACGTATAGAGTTTTGCAAATCGGCAGTCAGCAAACTACTCAGTGGCTGAGGATAGTGGTGCTGCTCTAGCGTACCCATTAATTCAGGCATTCCCTCAATGTCATCAATACTATGATTTAAAGAAGTGATTGGCTGATAATTATTAACAATCGCTAAAACTTCTACTTCAGGAATCTCACACAGCTCAGCTAGCTTATAAATACTCGGCCATTGACTGGTTTCACTTAAGACATTGCGCATCGTTTTTAGTACCAGTGGTGCTTTTGCCGCTAAGCTATAAGGCAAACGTACTATCTTTTCCTGTCTTACGATAGACCGGGAAATGGATTGTTTAATCCAATAACTCGCATATGTGGAAAATCTAATATCGCGTTGTGCATCATACCGATCGACGGCTTTAATTAAGCCGATATTGCCATCTTGCATTAAATCGTTAAAAGCAATGGCCTGATGTTTATACTGTTTAGCCAGATAAAGGACTAAGTTGAGATTAGAATTAATCATCATCTGCCTTGCCGCAAGCATCTCTTGAAGCAAAGACTTCATACAACATAACCAACTTTGTATTTCACTACTGACTAAAGACTGATCAACTCTATCAACAACAGATAAAAGCACCTGCTGTAAAAAATTAGGTAAAAAATGTATCTCAGATAAGTGCTGCTGGCATTGCGCAATGATTAAAGCTGAGCCTTCGCCATCCTGAGTACAGAGTAGTTCATCAAAACAACTAATTAGCTTGCATTCAATTTGTTTAGCAGTATCCTGTACAAAACTATCATCTTGTACAGCCTGTCCAGTATCGCTTTTATTTTGGTTAAGTAATTCAGAGATTTCAATACCTTGATTTTGAGAAAAGAAAAATTCCTCGGCGATTGCCTGCAAACTCAGTTTTGAATAAATCAATTGTTTACTCAGCCTGGCGCGTGCTTGCTCCATTTGCTGAGCATACTGAGTTAATTGATCAGAACTCAGTATGCTAAAGTTAATGATTTCACTGCTCTCAATCATCACGGCTGGTGATTTAAATCCACTGTCTGATATAGCTATACTGGAGTCATCTTTATTGACAGAAAAACTCGCCAAGTTTTTTTTGCGCGAGCCAATAACCGTTTTACTCACTGGCTTTGAAATCATTGCAGATGAGCTCCCCGGGATAAAGCAATCTCGCTCAGAAGTAACGTAATTGACAGGATCAGGACGTTGATAATTATTATTTTGAATCATCGTTGTTTGCCTTTTTAGAATTTCTGGATAGAGACACACAAAATTAGCTCTGAAAAAATAATCTGTTGGCAATAAATTTACTACTTTGTACAATATTTGTCAAAGTAATACCATAAACAAAACATAAACTAATGTACACAATCAAAACTGTAGCTACAATGACGGGCATTAACACGGAAACATTAAGAGCTTGGGAAAGACGTTATGCTGCAGTCATACCCGAACGAGATGGACAGGGAAGAAGACGTTACTCGCAAGAAGATGTAGAGCGTTTAATATTACTTGCAAATGCCACTCGCCAAGGCTTTACCATTGGCAAGATTAGCGGACAAAGTAAAGTTCAGTTGCAAGCTCTTTTGGCAAAAAATGAAGTCTTGCCAGCTAACAATAACGAAGCACTATTTGCTGGCATTATGGCCGCCTTAACTGAATATCAAATGGGACGCTGCGAGGAATTATTAAAGCGTGCTTTAATTGCCATGGAGCCTCTCAACTATGTGTGTGATGTATTATTACCCTCATTACAAAGGGTTGGGCAATTGTGGCATGATGGCAAACTAAGTATTGCTCAAGAACACATGTTTACGGCCTGTGTAAAGCGTATTATTCTAAGCATGATCAATAACATGCAATTATCGTTTTCAGATAACACGCCACGTATCATATTTGCCACTTTGAGTGGTGAAAATCACGAGTTCGGTATTTTATTAAGCTCCCTGTTAGCAGTCAGTCAGCGTTGTAACTGTTTTTATATTGGCACTGACCTGCCCTGGCAGGAACTATTAATAGCGAGTGAAAAAATTCAACCGGCAATTATTACCTTGAGCATAGTCAATTATCCGCCCTGGACTAATGTTATCGGGGATTTAACCAGTTTGGCTAATGAATTACCGCGGAATATTCAATTGTGGATTGGAGGGTCAGGTGCAGACTTTCTATTTGAACAGCAACAATTACCTGAGCGGTATATATACACATCATCATTAAATGATTTCAACGCCCGAATTAACCGGGTAATTCGCGTTCCTTAGTTACACGCAGGACTAAGGATTACCGATGCGAAAAACCGGAATTCCGCTTAAAACCCCGAATACACTTAACAGCCACAGAACCACTGCGATGATCACCAGGATATTTAATACCTGCTTGATGCGTGCATCCATTGGTATGTAGCTGTTGACCAGCCACATCAGCAAACCGACGACGATTAGGGAAATCACCACCGAAACCAGTGGACCCGGGAACATGCCCAGGACGCCGAATGCGCGCAGTAGCCATAGCACCACAGCAATGATTACGACGTTGTTCAGGATATTCTTGATGCGGGCTTCCATCGGTATATAGTTGTTGACCAACCACAGCAGCATGCCGACTACGATGAGAACGACCACTAACGAAATTAAATTCATTGCACTTCTCCTAAAATTAAAAATATGATTGAAATATAAAACCATAACTAACCATATCACCTACTACATCTCTCATGCTCAAGATTGCAGCAGTGCACAACACAATTGGGCACATTGCTATGTTTGCTTAACTTCGTTTATCTGTTAAGTATACGAAAAGACCTAATGCTGATAACAGCAAAGCCGTACTGATAATGATTGCTACGGGATAATATAAATTACCGGCCAAATCCAATTGACTGTATTTAATGACCATAATCAACCCCTCTAGAGATAAAGCAACGCAAACAGTTCCAATAAACCTGGGGAGCGTTTCCCGCAAGCTAGCGACTGCATCCTTCTTATCGTCTTCGATAGGGCCTGAATATTCTTTATTTATAATCAAGGCTAACTCAAAGACAGCTAACGCAATAATGCCAGTATTTATACTACTTAAAAAAACCTCAGTGATATTTGATTTATTGAGTATACCTTCCACAATGTGTAAAAGTAACGACAAGACAATAACTACAGCCAATCCAAAAAAGATCAGTGTGAGTACTTTTGCAAAAACTTTTCTTATTAATGAAGCACTTGAATTATTCATTATATCCTCTAAAAAAACGTAAAATATTTGTATGACTTAATGTTCATAACGCCCCAAATAACCGGACGCGATAAGTTGCGCTTCACAGGATTCCAATGAATATAAATTTACGTGATTGTTAAAATCAGTCTGACCAACAATCAAATGCGCCCAAAATCGACGTTACCATAATTTACGTTCCCGTCGTTTATCACGACTTTTTGAAACACGCCCGCCTTTATCAATGGCACGTGAAAAATGCCCTGTAAGCAGGTTCTCCAGCGTGTAGGAAAATCAGCATCAGCAGAGGGTAACGTTCAAATACAATGAAAATTATCCGGCATGATAATCACTGCATTAATACGAAAAGGTCATCTGTCTTTAACCTAGCTAAAAGAGGCTCTAAGCGAGTCAATCTCCATTTAATAAACAAATAATTACTCTGACGTTCGGCAAGGTTTACAACGCGAACGATGCGCTTCTTATCGTCAGCACATCCTATGTAGCCCATCTTATCGCGTTACGAATCCATATCACAAAGTTGACTAATATTATCCTTAATTCTGAGTGCATTTGATTGTAGATCGTACCGTTCTATAGCGTTTAATGTCGGATGTAAGTGACGTATTATACCTTTGCGGCCAACCACTACCGGAATACTAAAACAATTATCCATAACTCCCTGCCATTCATCAAAATAGGTACATAGCGGCATAGTGCGATGTTCATCATATGCAACAGTTCTAATCACTTCACAAGCGGCATTAGCAATAGCAAAGTTTGTATAGCCTTTATGGTGATAGACGGTAAACCCTGCCTCTTTAACTTTATTAAATAGCTCGCGGTGCAATAAATTGTCATTAATAGATTCACTGCCAACAACTGCTTGGCTGAAAACAGGAAACTGATTAGAGCCATGCTCGCCTAATACATACGCCCGTAGATCATCAGGGTGTATTTTTTCACTTTCCGAAAGCATAACTCTAAATCTGGCTGAGTCGATTAAAGTCCCCAACCCTATAACTTTTGAGGTAGGAAATCCTGATAATTTAGTTGTCAAGTAAGTCAAAGCATCAACAGGGTTAGATACCACTAACAGCACTGCATCGGGATTGTTGCTTGCTATACCAGGAATAATTTCTTTAAATAAAGCCACATTAGCTGCACCCAGTGCCATACGCGAACTCAACTTTTTTGAAGTAGGTACAGAAGCGCTAATCACCACAATATCGGAGTCTTCAACATCAACAATAGCGCCAGATGTTATTTGCATAGAATGCTGGCAAAATGCCAAACTATGCTGTAAATCCATAGCATCTCCCTCTGCCTTTTCGATATTACGATTGGCAAGCATCAACTGATCACACAGCCCCTTCATGACGATATTGAAAGCGATCGTTGCCCCTACTTTGCCCATTCCGATGATGGCTAATTTCATAGTTACCTCACTAATAAAGTTAGCTTAAAGTTTACGCTTAACGCTTCTTCACTGCTAGATTTTCGGCTTTAAGAGGCTTGGCAATTATATCAATTTGAGATGTAACTGGTATTTTCCTTGGTTTTTCTTATCGAACGTGAACGAGACAAGTTGCGCTACACAGGATGAACTGAGGAACGAAGTGCGTCTTTCGAGTTATTCGTCACACCACCCGCATTAAATTCCCCTGAATAGCCCCAGGTATTTGAATAAATACCCCATTCAACAAACTTATGAAAATTTGAATAACGCCAATCGAAAACTTGCCGTACCCGACTGCGCTCCAATGGATTCTAATAAATATAATTTACATAATTGTTAAAATCAGCTTGATCAACAATCAAATACATCCAAAATCGGCTTTGCCATAGTCCACGTTCGCGTCGTTTATTTCATCTTTTTGAAACACGCTCGCCTTTATCAATAGCACACGAGAAATGTCCTTTAAGCAGGTTCCAGCGTATAGAAAAATCGCATCATAAGGGTAAGGTTCAAATACAATGCAAATGATCCCGCATTATAACCACCGCATTAATACGAAAAGGTCTTCTGTCTTTAACATAGCTAAAAGAGTCTAAACGAGTCAATTTTTTCAAACAACAAATGATTATGCTGACATTCGGCAAGGTTTACAACGAAATGATGCGCTTCGTTCGAGTTTATCGTTTTTTATAGTTAAGAGACAGGCATTCGATATTACCCATAATAAGTTATTCACCCGATCTATATATCTTACACGCTGCCATCGACTATCCGTCAATAAAAATGCCTAAGCCCAAAACGCTAGAAAATATAATCTGTATTTATATCCAGATAAACGAATATAAATCATATTAGCTACATATTTAAATAGCCGCTCTTAGCCATTTTAAGCCTGATAATTAATCATTTTCTATCAGCAAAAATTAATTATTGATGTAAGGTTGACGCGTTAATGACGACTTATCTTTGCTTTCCACAGGAAGACGAGGATTTATAACCCGATTAATCATCACACAGAGAGTAAAAAGTGAAAAAAACAGGCATATTCACAGCAATAATGGTCATCATCGGCGTAGCCTGGCTTTTCTTGCCTCTATCAGAGAATGATACATCTCCTAAAACCGATCTCGAAAAACTGGTCTTAACCGGCTCCAGCACCGTTGCTCCTCTAGCGGCTGAAATTGGTAAACGCTTTGAATCCTTACATCCTGATG
This sequence comes from Methyloprofundus sedimenti, assembly GCF_002072955.1. Taxonomy (NCBI): domain Bacteria; kingdom Pseudomonadati; phylum Pseudomonadota; class Gammaproteobacteria; order Methylococcales; family Methylococcaceae; genus Methyloprofundus; species Methyloprofundus sedimenti. The sequence continues at coordinate 63,158 of NZ_LPUF01000002.1, forward strand.
TACGGATTGATGTGCAAACCGGAGGTTCATCGCGCGGTGTTAATGATGCGCGTTCCGGGCTTGCCAATATTGGTATGGCATCACGCGCACTCAAGGAGAATGAAACAGATTTGCTGAACTTTACCCTGGCTTTAGACGGTATCAGTCTGATTATTCATCAGACTAATCCAGTCAGATCGCTGAGTAAACAACAAATTATCGACATTTACACCGGTAAAATTGCTAACTGGCAGGAAGTCGGTGGTAACGATGCGCCGATTACCGTAGTCAACAAAGCTGAAGGTCGTTCGACGCTGGAATTGTTTTTGCATTATTTTGCTTTAAATAACACGCAAGTGAAACCGCATGTGGTGATTGGCGATAATCAACAAGGTATTAAAAGCGTTGCCGGAAATCCTGATGCGATTGGCTACGTCTCGGTCGGTTCAGCGGAATATGAAGCAATGCATAATGTCCCGATTAAACTGCTGCCGCTTGATGGTATCGTCGCTTCCGTTGAAAATGTGCGTAACCGTCGCTTTCCTTTATCGAGACCTTTAAACCTCATTACACGCGCAGTACCTACGGGCATAGCAAAAGAGTTTATTGAATTTGCCAGCTCGGCACAAGTAAACGATCTTATCGAGGCACAATACTTTGTTCCTGTCGCGCACTGATCAACAGCTTGCCTTGATACTACGGCTTTGTGCCCTGATTTCGGCGGCCATCGTTCTGTTGATTGTCGTCTTTTTGCTGCATGAATCCTGGCCGGTTTTAAGGCATGTCTCAATAACAAGATTTATCAGCGATACATCGTGGCATCCAGCACAGGACTTATATAATATAACGCCTATGCTTTCAGCAACCTTGCTATTACATATCCCACTTAAATAGCGAACTTCATTGAGTGATTAACAAAGCTTTGAGCATTATCTGTACTGATGCATTTCAACCCTTCGGCATAAGCTTGATATAACGCTTCAACGGTTCGTGGTCTTTGTTTGCGTAAGTACTGTTTAATTTTATTCCATGCTAATTCAATCGGGTTAAGGTCAGGTGAGTAAGGCGGTAGGTAAATAAGCTTTGCTCCTGTCTTTTGAATAAGATCCTTAATTTCATCTACTTTATGAACTGAGGCATTATCCATCACAACATAGTCACCTTCAGCGAGTAAGGGGCAAAGAAAATGCTTCAAAAAGTAGAGGAATACAAGTCCTGTCATGGTTCCTTCAAAATTTAAGGCGGTTTTCATACCGGCTGATGTCATTGCCCCGACCATACTTACACGCTGCCCTTTAGCAACCGGCGCTTCATCATAAACACGCTGATCTGACGGTGCTCGCCCATAAAGAGGTGAGAGATTCAGTCCTGCGCCCATTTCATCAAGAAAAATGAGCTTATCGAGCGATATATCGGCGATTTCAGTGCAATAGTCTATTTTTAGCTTTTTAGTTCGGTCACAATATTTAGCTGGATCGTACGGACTTTTTTTTATATCGAATATTCATACGCTTAAGAGCTCTATCCATTGAACTTTTCCCCATGCTAATACCAAAGTGTTCAGCATATCGGTCACAAAGATCATTTAGTGTCAAATCAGGCTTTTTTATTAGCCATTCTTTTATCTCAAGAGCACCCGCTTCATCTACTTTTGGTGCAACATGCCCGCCTACTTTTTTGGCTGCAATCATGCCAGTTTCCTGGTAATGTTGCCATAAGGTATAAACAAAAGAATAAGAAACAGCGAAACGTTTAGCTATATCAGGTTTACTTTGTTTGTCTATCTCAATAGCATTGAGCACTTTTTTTCGAATATCGACTGAGTAAGGGGCTGGCACAAAAATATGATTGATAACGGAGAACTGGGAAAGCTATAGTACATTAAAATTCAGTTCATTAATACGGGAAATGTAATATCCACGCTGGGTGCCTTGTTGCTAGCCACACCACTTGGCATTGCCTCTGCTTTATTCAGTCGCTATTATGCGCCACCAGCCGTCGCCACAGGGTACCGACGTTTAATTGAATTACTGGCAGGTATTCCTTCTGTCGTTTACGGGCTTTGGGGATTAACCACATTGGCGCCTTTAATCGCGCAACTGCATCCCCCCGGCGTGAGTTTATTGACGGCACTGTTAATACTGGCGCTGATGATTTTGCCCACTATTGCCTTAAGCGTTGATGCAGCGCTCCTTGCTGTTCCCATTGCGTATCATCAAGGCGCGGCAGCACTCGGTTTATCTCGCTGGGCGATGATCAAAGGCGTTATTTTGCCCGCTGCGCATTCAAACATTACGTCGGGCATTATGTTAGCCGCCGGACGGGCGATCGGTGAAACCATGGCCGTCTTAATGGTAGCGGGTAATGTGGTCCAACTGCCGCACAGTCTATTTGATTCGGTGCGTACACTTACTGCTAATATTGCCCTGGAAATGTCTTATGCGATGGGCGATCATCGTGCCGCTTTATTTGTCTCAGGCTTGGCTTTAATGCTGATGGTTTTACTTTTAGTCAGCAGTGCTGAACTATTGAAAAGGCGCTCAGTATATGTCTAAAGATAGCGTAGCAACTTTGTTAATATGGCTATCCGCGTTGCTGGTAACAGCGGTATTTTTATGCTTACTGATAGATATTATGCGTCAGGGCCTGGCAGGCCTTTCGTGGTCATATCTTATCGAAGCACCTCAAAACACAGGACGTTCCGGCGGAATCGGCTCGATCATCGTGTCAACGGGGTTGATTTTACTGGTTGCTATGGCAACCTCCGCCCCCTTAGGTTTAGGCACTGCGATTCTGCTTACTGAATTCATGCCACAAAAAAGCGTTTTTGCTGCTTTTGTTGAACGCAGTTTAGAGGTGCTGGCAGGCATTCCCTCTATCGTTTTTGGCTTATTCGGTAATGCATTCTTTTGCATTTATTTAGGCCTAGGGTTTTCCATTTTATCGGGTGGCTTAACACTGGCCTGTATGGTGTTACCGATTTTAATTAGTACAGCTACTCAAGGTTTACGCGCGCTACCTAATGATTATCGACTATCGACCACGGCTTTGGGCATGACGCGCAGCGCTGCCTTATTACATTTACTCTTGCCAGCAGCCACCCCTGCCCTTGTTGCTGGCTTAATGTTAGGTATAGGCAGAGCGGGGGCAGAAACGGCCGCGCTGATCTTTACCAGTGGCTATGTCGATCGCATGCCCGATTCATTAATGGATTCGGGGCGGGCATTATCGATACATATTTACGATCTGTCCATGAATGTCGCCGGCGGTGATGCTAACGCTAATGCAGCGGCATTAGTGTTAATCACGCTTTTATTTATAATCAACAGTGTTTCTACTAGCTTGGCTAATCACTGGATGCACAGGAAAATTATCCGCTTATGAAGCCCATATTTATAGAAACAGAATCAGTAATGCCGCTAGACCCGGCCAAACACAAAACTGTGCAGGACAGCTATACTTTAGGACCTATACAAACCGGACCTTCTTGCTGTGTACCGAAAACTTTATTTAGTATTAACAATTTATCACTCAACTACGGCTCTAAACCTGCCTTAAAAAATGTTACTCTGGATATTTACGCAGGTTGTATTACCGCGCTTATCGGGCCATCAGGTTGCGGAAAAACCAGTTTTCTATCGACCTTAAATCGCTTAACCGATATGATTCCTGACTGTCAGGTCACAGGGGATATTCGTTTTAATGACTCCGATTTACGTGATCCACGCTTAGATGTATTAAATTTACGTCGCGATATCGGTATGATTTTTCAAAAACCCGTGCCCTTCCCTTTATCTATCCGGCGTAATATTGAGCTGCCCCTGCGTGAACACGGAACCAATAAAAGCGGTGAATTAAACGCGATTGTGCAACAGGTTTTGCAAGATGTCGGTTTATGGGATGAAGTAAAAGACCGCCTGGATTCATCCGCACTCGCTTTATCCGGCGGCCAGCAACAGCGTTTATGTATTGCCAGAGCCCTGGCTTTACAGCCAAAAGTGTTATTAATGGATGAGCCCTGTAGTGCCTTAGACCCGCTGTCTTCAGCCGTGGTAGAAGATTTAATTAAACGTTTACAGGGGCGTTATACCATCATCATCGTGACCCATAATCTGGCTCAGGCTAAACGGATTGCTAATTACGCGGGATTTTTCTGGGTCAGCGAGCGTGCCGGCTGTTTAATCGAGTTCGGACAGTGTCAGCAAATCTTTGAATCCCCAGCACACGAATTAACGGCGGCTTATGTGAATGGGAGTCGCGGCTAGTCCTTATCAGATTCAGCTTGGATTTCACATTGCAGATATACAGTGACTATTATGATACATTTCGGATAATACAAATTTAAGTGATTCCAGCGTTTTTTATAGACGGCCGGGGGTTAATTTATTTAAATAGGGATTTAAAAAGCTTAATGATTAGACTCTATAATGTTGTCATGATAAACAGGAAATAAAATACTACTCTACTCTCAGCAAACCGACTTACTACTCACTCAAATACTCTTTTATCCGTCTAATTTCATGCTCTAATCGACTACTGAGCAATGTAACGTCTTTTAATGAACTGACGGATAGAAATTGTACAGTTACATTTTCTGATGTAATATTTTTTTTGGCTAGTATAGAAGCTCTAAGTACATGGTAGTCGTTAGTGATAATGACTAGCTTTATACTATTGGATATTAGAGGCTGAAGCAGCGTGTTAATTCCTTGTATATCATCAATCGTATTATAACTATCGACATAACCTAAAATCGCCCCCTCAAAATTGCTCTTTTTACTTTCAATATATTTTTTTAGGTACTTGTAATGCTGTTGATCTGTAATATTAAAATGATCACCAAACCCACCACATAGAATCAATTGTGTCTGTTTATTGCTGGTAAGCATTTCAACTGCCAAGTCACATCGCTGAATCGCATCACTATCTATATTACCCGCATCATCATTTCCTGCACCTAAAATAGCGCAGATAGTTAAGTGATTATCCATGAACTATATCTTTAACATATTGAAGCGATTTTTCTAGCAACGCCACAGAGGAAGGCTGTTTCATCTCTATGGAAACCCAATTTTTGTAATTAATAGCACGAAGCGCATCAATTCCTTCTTTTTGATTCACCTCTCCGTTAATTATAGGTTCTAACATAGGCTCGCTAATGTGATAATGAACAAACTCTTCTACCGTTTTTATCAACTCTGCAATGTCACCACCACACATATGCAGTCCAGCAGAATCAACATGAAGCTTAAATCCTTCATGATTAACTTTTTCAACTAATTCTTTAGCATCCAATACATTAGTTACAAAATCACAACCATACTCTACCGGGTTATGCTCCAAACCAATGCAGCAATCATGCTGCAAACATATTTCACCCGCTTTATAAAAAAATTCGGCAGCAATATCCGCTGCTTCACTGCAGGAAGTTTGTCCCCGTTTTCTATTTTTTGGTGCACCAAAAACTAAAACCTTACTACCGAAACCATCGGCTAAATCAGCGACCAATTTTATATGCTCTAAAAAAGCGATATGTGAAGATTTATCAAAAAGCTGCAATTCAGGTTTACCAAAAAGGATAGCCTGCATTGCAGGAAGCTCAAATCCTTTTGCCATCATAACCTTTCGATACTTGCTAGCTGCTTTATGTGATGCACCGCTCCAATTAGCCCAGAGCTTAGTAGGAGCAACCTCTATACCTGTAATGCCATTAGCTGTTAAAAGCCCTAAAATATAAGGATCATCGTGTTGTTCCCATGCAATATTTGAAATAGCAAGTTTCATTATGTGTCCTGTTGAGTGTTATATTCTTCAATAAACTCTGCAAGCTGTTGCAGCATTTCAGTTTTAGTGTAGACATAATTGTCTGTATTTCCCCATAGGTGTGCATATTTTGAATATAAATTATAGTGACCCTCTGGAACAGCTTCTTGTCCGAGAACCTTAGATGGAAAAAAATTCGTGACTATATCATTAGTCGGTACAGGTTCTGTAAAGAGGTTGATCACCTTAATATTATTCTTAACGGCTTTTTTAATATCCTGCCAAAGATATTTTAAATAATAAAATTGAAAAGATGATTTAACGTTAATCATTTCCAGGCAATTATCATTAAGCAGGTCAAAGATAACATTCTTCTTTAAGCCATTACCAAACAAGCCAGGCAATCTAACAATAATGCAATTGCTAAAATGGTTATCACAAAAGGCTTCAAACTTTAATCGATGAGTTCCATAAGCATGGTTTTTTATACTAGTACAATCAAAATCTTCGTCTTTACTCTGTGTTACGGGGTACACGTCAATTGTTGAAATAAGAATAATCTGCTTAGCCTTGACACTCGCAAGTACTTCCTCAAGTGCTTTAATATTAGCGAGATCAGTTTCTGGCTCCTTATTAGCCATCCATTTTACGGCTGATACGCCAGCGCAGACGACAAGATCAAACTCTTGACCACACATTTTTTTATAATTTTTTGAGTTATAAAAATCTGTAAATTCATATTGTTGTTTTAAATTACTGCCAACAAAACCAGTATGCCCTATTAATGCAGTTCTCATATTTGTCTTTACCCAGCCTTTGCTAACACTAAAACACCAATAATTATTATTCCCATACCACGCAGTCTCATGGGAGTTAACTCTTCGCCTAACCAAAGCCATGCCATTGAACTAACAAGTACATAACCTAACGCTAAAAAAGGGTATGCAAAGCTAATATCTACCTTACTTAATGCCCACAGCCAAACAACTAAAGCACTTACATGTAAAAACATACCTCCCAACACCCACGGGTTTGTTCCTACAGTCCATATTAAACCAATAATTCCATCAGGCTTTTCAGCGATTAAAGCATGAGTCATCATGCCTTTTTTTAGAACCACATGAGCAGTTGAGGACATTAAAAGACTTAACAAAATTATTAATATATTAGTCAACATAATTACTTATTCATCGAGGAAATTAATTTGTTTATAGTAATATTTACTACATACCCGACCAATATAAAACCATAAATAATATATGGTATATACCATAAAACATAGTTCATATGCACATGAACAAAAGAATGTCCTTTAGCTAATACATACCAAGAGATAGGTGCTAATATTGAAACCCATGTAGTAATTAAAAGAGCTTTAAACTTTAGTTTATCGAACTGTAATGAATCACATTTTATTAAACATATAATCCCTATTAAACTTGCTACGGCAATAACTGAGATTAAAAATAAAAATGAAAAATGTCCATATAAAGACGAACCTTTTAAATACGTCAGTAAAACAGTTATAACATCAGATTTTGCGGAGGCCAAATCTATTGAATTTGTATCTAAGCTACTAGGATCAGTAAAAGTTCTAATAGTAACTCGCTGATAAATCAATTCAAAAGCTTTCGTTATATCCTTAGTTCCTAAAAACAATTGCCATAAATGTATGCAAAAAGCCGAAATAAAACCACATAAACCTGCCACACCTATAATTAGTGTTCTCTGAATATATCTCATCCATGACCATTTCATTATTAATGCGTAATACACTATAGGTACAATCATTGATAATAATATAGTGCTAATATATTCATACCCACTTAAGCTCTTTAAAAAAACTGCTGTAAATACCATTATTACCGTCAGGTCCCAAGAAAAAGTGTTATTTATTTTTTCCTTATAATGCACCCACAAAACAATTAACATTGGAAAAAACCAAAAACCGGCAACCCAATAAAGATTTCTAGCAAATAAAATAAGCCAGTCTGAACAAGCAATTCCTGCTAAAGCTATCGCAACAGGTAGCAAACCAAACTCAATGGAAAATACATATAGGATACTAGATAATATAATTACTAAAAATAATGATGTAGCTGCATGAAATATTTTCAAGTGATACTCGACAGGAATATCGAATATACTCAATATCTTATCAGATACACTAAATAATACACCTTGAAAACCAAATTGTGAGTTATATTTATTGTATGAAAAAGGTATATTTGAATTTAAAAAAGCTTTTTTACCACCGCCGAAAAAATCCGGATCACCGTACTTTAAATTATCTACAGAAGCATAACCTAATTGACCATTATTACTAAAAACCCCATTTATTTTTGATTCTACTAACCGACCTATCACTAAAGATTCAGAATCATATTGAAAGGAAGAGAAATGCCCCGCAGGAACCGATTTTAAAAAATTGAATTGAAAACTAATAAAAAGTATCACTATACTAATTAAAAAAAATATTTTATTTCTCATCATACTTCCCTATAACCACCTTCACCAACCGCACAATAACCTGTAAATTCCCTCGAATTGGGCTAATCTTCGTAGGCACTTTACCCGTAGCAGGGTATTTTCTAGTGACAGGAATCTCAATACACTTAAATCCCTGCTTTGCGGCCTTAACCGCCAAATAATAATGCAGCTCATAGCCATCAAATACACCTCTGAAAATCGAAATTTTAGGGTCTGATAAAAGTTTAGCACTATAAGCCCTAAATCCATTAGTCGTGTCCGTATATTTAAACCCTGATGCCAGGCACATAAGAGGTACGTGTAGAACCTTTAACCCAATCAATCGTGAAAGCGGGGTGTTCTCATGATGCCCTCCTGGAATAAATCGTGATCCTTGAATATGATCATACCCTTTATCTAACTTACTCATAAAACCAGGAATATCTTCAAAGCTATCTTTCCCATTACCATCGATAACTACAACACCTTCATATCCACGTTTTAATGCCCATGCATAAGCCATACGCATTTGAGTGCCTAATTTTCCAGCACTTTTTTTAACTAATAGTGTATTAACATTAAAACTTTTTAATTTCTCATGATCCATTGAACCATCATTGCTACCACCATCAGCCACGATAATATCAATCTCATCAGCAAGATATTTCATATTATTTAATTGTTTGTGAAACTTTTCACCTTCATTAATAACAAAGATACACACGCAGTATTTGTGTTGTTTAGGTGAAAATTCTTGTTTTTCAAAGGCTGGCAAATCCCACTTTTCTTGTTCATACTTCATTTATTAAAACCTTTAGGATCTATGTTGAACATTAAATCTATCTATTTCAAGCATTATGGTGCTAGTTTCTTCACTAGAAATATAGTAGCTTTTTTGATTACTATTTTCATTTAAAAGGCGAGCTAAGTATTCGCCTAAAAAAGCCAAAATAATAAATAGGATGAAAAATAAAAAAGAGGAGAAAAAAACCATAGATGTCCAGCCTTCAATCACGTCATCTTTAATGAAATTTATCGCAATACTGTACACGGCAAAAATAAACGCAGATAAACTCCCCGTTATGCCGAGAAGGCTGATCCATCGTAAAGGTTTTGTTGAGTTAAATATCATCACCTCTAATGCCTGGGTAACCCCTGAAATCAACGTCCTCTTTTTCAACATATTTGGGTTAAGCAAAGTATAGTGATAGTTTTTTGTGGGATATCCAGTTTTAGCTACCTTGGCAAAGAACTGATGATTAAATTGCCTTGTGTTTAGTATTGTATTAATCGCTTTTCGACTGAGACAGCGAACTGGTGTCGCATTCTTAGGTATCTGATACCCAATAGAACACAATAGCTTATTACCTAATAGTCTGGCTAATTTATACCCGGTGGTTTGAGGGGATTTAGCAATACCGATGATAACATCATGACCTTCTAAAGCGTCATCCACCATATCTCCAATAATCTCAATGGGATCAATAGTAGGGCGTATTAGTATAACAAAATCACCAATGGCATTTTCAATGCCCGCACATAAAGCCACATCAATTTCAACCGGAAACGCCAGTTTTATCCAGCGTATTGATGAAATAGTTTCTAAGAGCTTAGGTTTAATCAGAGTGGGGGCATGCGCTATAGTTTGATCGATAATGACAATCTCATAATCACTATAGCGTTGATCTAAATATTGCTGTAATAGTTTCAAATATACTTCAAAAGTATCACTATTTACATGATCGAATATCAACACTATCGAAACAAAAGTTTCTATTTTTTGAATTGTATTATCCATTTATAAGCCCTGTATTTTCAATTACTTCTATCACATCATATACATTGTCGATTTTGCCACCCATAATATTATGAAAACCATTTAAGCCATGATTAGGTTTATATAAAATGGGCCGAGAATCGCTAGTTTCGCTACTAGGCAAAATAGTTTTTACTTCCCATATTGAGTCTTCATATTTGCATTCTGATAATAATGGAATATAACGCTGAGCATCTTGAATCATATAGGGCCAAGCACTTTTTTTAGTTATTAGGTCATAATGCCGATGAGCATCTCTATAACCCCCGCTATTTGTATCATGCCATTCGTAATGCGGAGTATAACGGACATGACTGAATGAGTGTAAACCTCGCGCAGGAAAAGGCATAACAGAAAAGAAAGGACCATCCATAACGGTTATCCCTACATTTTTTAGCACATCAGGCACTTTAACTAATGCTATTTCTGTTAACTCATGTTTTAAAGGAATCATATCTATGCCAGAATCATTAATAACTTGATTGATCATTGAATAGGTACAGTTAAAGACCTCATCAACCGCAATAGGCTCTAGTTCAATTTCATCTGATAATGAGTAGGCGTGTATAAGTAACTTACCGTTCACCTCTCTTACAGACTGTATCTTCTGATTCAGATGATATTGAACGCCAGCATCTCCTATACGATCTAACATCGTATGCATTAATTTTTCTGCATTAAATGCAAACTCTTTAGTCGTAAAAACCGCTTCCACATAATGTGGATCAACTATACATGTTATTTTATGTGGAGCTGGTTCACACACAGCACCGATGCGACGGCAAAAGTTCTCAAATTGATTGGCAGAAATCTTACTTTGTATATTAGAAATTAAATAATATTTATCAAACGTATCATCAATGCAATCTCTGAACTCTGCGTAGAATTTTGGCAATGAAACTCTTGAGCGTAAAGCCGTCAGCATGCTTCTAGGGTAATGATATCCATTATGCACTCGCGCTTGATTCACATACGAAGCCCTTTGCATGAAATTATCTTCTTTTTCAGAAAGCATTACCTCATGCCCCTGTCTCGCAAAATATTCAGACAGATACATTCCAAAAAAACCACCACCTATGATTAATATTTTTTTTGAGATCACAGTTTTTCTATTTTATTTGATAAATGCACATTTAGACTTTAATTGAAGACCAATGACTTACACTAAAACACAGGAAACACCGCAATTTTTAGCTAACTCATAGGTTAATTCGCCAATAGACATAAGGCCAAAGAATTATTAGTTACTCAATCGTCTTTTTATTATTGAGCAAAATAAACTAAGATCCATACAAAACCAGTACATCAAGAAACTTTAATAACCGCATAAAGTCGTTCATTCCACTTTTTGATGACCTCATCACTATCAACTTTAACCTGAGGATGATTAATGCCTCTTTTTATCCCACACCAATGATTTTTTTTAACTGTTGCGCCAATTACTCAGTTAATTTGATTATTAATCATTTATATTATTTTTGAACTCGACACCCTTTGTACTGATAGATAGCACCTCATCAAAGGCCTCAATCGCTAATATATGTTTTATCTTTATATTCCCCAAAATAATCTCCACATGCAAGTAGTACCGTGAAGTGCCGTTTATGTTTAGATCATGCTTACGTTTCTTAATTATTGGCAAGGGTAAAACCTGAGTTGTAAGCTCTAAAACTTCCTGATGCTTAGTCAATTCCGAGATAATATCAGTAAGCATTCTAAATTTACTTTCTCAATTTTTTTCATTTTCTTGATTCTTTAACGGGTTAATCTCCGCCAGAGGTATCCTTCCAGATTCCGAGTTTTCAGCTAAACTGGTCTGCTCTACATTGTTACCAGATTCTGATTACTCATTCGCCTTTCCTCTAACTGCATCCTTTGTTGTTGTAAAAATACATTTAGTTGTTATCTCCGGTAAATATTCAATATCTATAGACGGTATTTCCAGCTCTATATAACCATGCATATATATTTTTGCACTATGCTACTGGATAACATGAGAATAAATTGGAAGGCTAATTATTAGAAATCAAGATTTTCATCATTAGCTAGGTCAGACAACGCAACTGCCAGTCCATCAAGAAATACTAGCTGCAAAAGAGCTATCAGGCAATACCCACAATCAATTAAGCGAAATTAACTATTGTCCGTATTGTACCTCTTCATTATCCTAAAAACCTCAGTTGAGCACGGATTTTGTGGAAAAGCTGAGTGTGGAAGACAAGGCACCGCGCGCAGGCAATGGCCGTAGCCCTTTTGGCAAGAGCTGTAACGCAGTCTTTCGTGCGCAGATTTATCCACAAAACCATGAAGCGGAGGAGTAGAGTCACCCAACAGGTGACAAGCATTTATGATCATTATATTTTACATTCAGTCACTTATAATGTTTTATAGCGGTCAACTGCGGTTTCCAGGTTAAAAGACTTCGGAGATAACGACCTCTTCCGCAAAGTATTAAGAAATTATTTTAAGCGCATTTACTCACTTGCGTTGCCAGTTACCTTTTTATCAATCTGCTTAAACTTTGCCAGGCAACACTGCCCGGATGGATTTCTTATCTCGCAGGCGCAAAGGCCGGTTTTAGTTTGCTCTATGACAAAGTTTTTGACTCGCTCAGCAATATTATCTTTTAGTGCTGAACGATATTGAGCCGCTGAAATATCAAAACAATAACAAAGTTTATCTGCTTCAATAGCCTGAGCCTGAGCAGAGCTTAATAAATATTGAGCAAGAATTTTTCCGCTTATTGAAAAATAAGCAACGGCACAGCTCTTGTTTGCGCAATAAAAATAACTATCCGCTAAAATCTGCTGATTTTCTGGAAATCTGACATTGTGATATAGCGTTTTTAAGCTGATACTTTTACCGAACTGATGGCACTCGGGGCAAGCATATGAGTGGGTAGTTTCTGATTTTTTTGCACAGCAATCAGACATATTTTTAGCCTCTGTTATTGAAGAGAAACGGTCGCGGGATAACCCGCATTAGTGCTCGCGTTGACCAATGCATCAATCTTGGTGATGTCCGCATTAAAGCTTACTGTGGCTATTTTATTCTCAAAATCAACTTCAACCTTGTGCACGCCTTCGACACTTGTCAGTGCTTTTTTAATAGTATATTTACACATGGCACAGGTCATATTCTGCACCTCAAGTGTCACTGTTTTCTGGCTGATTTGCGTTGGCTCTTCGGCATACAATAACGATGTTAAAAAAGGACTTATTAATAAGCTTAGCGTTAACAAAATGGTATTTCTCGTCATTATTGTTCTCCTTATTCCATAAAAAATGGGGCATACCAGGGAAAGGCCAGCAACAGCAATATCAGCGCTGAACCCAGCCAAAATAATAATTGTTGCTTATGCTTTACGCCTGAGGACGCACAAACTTTGCCCACGTCACACTGATCCGGCTGCCCATATAATTGCCGGTATCCCAGGCCAATAAACAGCAAGGTTAAGAAAACAAAAACTGGCCTGACCGCTTCCATAGAAGTTAAAGAACTTATCCATGCGCCGCCAATCCCTAATGATAAAAGGACTAAAGGCACAACACAGCAGACAGATGCGCCAATTGCGGTCAATAAAGCTGCCAGCCCCATCCAGACAGGATTTTTAGCTGATTCGGGTTGTTGTTTTTTCATCATATCCAGCCTTGTTTCCAGGTTATAAATTACGGCTGCTTCACTGATATATTGATAGGTGCCGACGCAGGAGATGCATCGTTATGCTTGATGCGCTCCGTACCTCAGCAGCATCCTATGAATTAAGCCGAACTCCGGTTAACTACGCCCTGTCAACGAACAGTGCGAAGCAAAAAGTATCCAAAAGCATCTTAAACTCTGTTCCATAGAACAGAGTCAAGAAAAAATGGCTTATTGGCTGGATTTTAGATCGAATTTATCGCTTGCTAGTGTTTCAATCAGAGTGCAATGCCCTGTTGAATTGTCTGTCTGGCACCCTTTGATTAGCTCTTTCAAATTATTACGCAAGTTCAATAAGGCATCAATTTGTTGATTAATATGTGCTATTTTTTGTTCCGCTATATGTCTAACATCTGCGCATTTGTTATCACTCAAAGCTATTATTTCTGCGACTTCCTTGAGTGAAAAACCGGCGTGTTGCGCGCGCTTAATAAAGCGTATTTTTATAAGATTTTCCTCTGGATAAGACCGATACCCCTGCTCTGGTTTAGCTGGCTCTTGCAGTAAGCCGATACGCTGATAATAGCGTATCGTTTCTATTGTGACATCAGCTTTTTTTGCCAGTTTACCTATGGTCATGCCCATGCGTTTTATAGCTCCTGTGGCTGACTATTATTTTAACACTCGGAATCAGACATTTAATTGCTGAAAACTTATAACTCACGGTAACTAGTGATTCAAAATGACAAAATAAAAATAACTTAGGAACATGCACGAAATAATATGAGCAACTTGTAGGATGGGCAAAGGTTTTTTTCGTGCCCATCTTTATATAGTACAGCCATCAGTCTATCTGGGGTAGCTTGATGGGCACGCTATTGCTTTACCCATCCTACAGATTTTTAACATGTTTAAGCTATTTCATGCACGTTCCTTAGTTCGTTAACACCCCCGTACAACTGGAGCCCTGCCCCGCCGTACACCCATAACAATGATCTGCAACGCTAATAGACATCGCTTCAGGCATTTGTTCCAGTAACTGGCTTAAGTGCGTCGTTTCACCTGTTAGTGGCATACCCAGCATTTGATTAAAATCACAATCATAAACATAGCCTTGCCAGTCTACGCTTAATAGACTTTTACACATCACCTGTGCCAGGTTTTCTGCCTGGTAGGACTGTTTCAATAAGTTCATATAGTCATCGAACTGACCCTTTGCCAACAACACCGCACCAAAGCGCTGGATCGGCATATTAGTAATGGTAAACAACTGGTTAAAATGCAGGTCGAAATGCTCGCCTAGAAAATGGCGATAAGACTCTTCCAGTTGCAATTGAGGAGCTGGCAGAGACATACCTTGTGGATTGAAAACCAGATTTAGGGTCAAATGACTGTTCGCCTGACCGTAACCTAAGGCATTAAGTTTTTTTAAGGCCTTGATCGATGCAGTGAAGACGCCTTTACCACGCTGGGCATCAACATTGTCTTCCATATAACAGGGCAACGAGGCAATGACTTCAACGCGCTGTTCAGCCAGAAATTCAGCGGTATCTTCAAAGCCAGGCTCGACTAGAATGGTCGGATTGCACCGATCCATCACATGTAAACCTTGTTTTCTCGCCTCTTGCACTAGCCAACGAAACTCGGGGTTCATTTCTGGAGAGCCACCGGTTAAATCAAGATATTCGAGCTGATATTTATCGGCGAACTGTAACGCCGTTTTCATAGTTTCGCGAGTCATCAACTCGGTCCGGTTAGGCCCTGCATTGACATGGCAATGGGTACAACTCAGATTACACAGGTAACCCAGATTCATTTGCAAGGTACTTAAGCGCCCACGGCGAATTTGTGGAAAATCACTCTTGAGTAGTAAAGGTTTAACGTCGCGCATCTTGATTTATCGTTTAATATTCAGGAAAAGCATGCCGGTAAGACATCTAAAAACCGGATAAGTTCGTATTGTTCCGGTAATGGATCTGGTAAGTTCAGCAAGGCATCGCGTAACGGGAGTAAGTCACTGACTTCATCAACATCACGTAAAGCGGCTAAAGTCTTAACATCTCCGAGTTGATCAATTTTATTGAAAAAATGAGCGCCAGTATCGGCTGAGCTGTAGACGACATCCGTCCATAAACTTTGCGGTACAGGACAGTTGCCGCCAAATACCCAGAACCCGCCATCAACACTGGGACCAAAGACTAAACGTGCTTGTTTTTCATGGGGCAACCAGCTCACTGCGTCAAGCAGTTCTGCAGTGGTCATTTGGGGAATATCCGCACCAACCAGTATGACAAAATCATGTTTGTTTAATAGCCTTTGATAAATATGCGCCATACGCTCACCCAAGCCGCCCTCGCCTTGCCATAAGCACGGTAAATCTTCCCAATAGCTATGATTTAAGGCGGATTCTTCAGCCACTGCATAATAACTCTTTATATCGGCCTGCTGGCTTAGTGACTGAGCCACCGAGGTAACTGATTGAGATGAAGCAAGATGAAAGGCTTCGGCAGTTTCTTTGCCTAAGGTAGCGGCCAAACGTGTTTTTACCGGCGACAATCCGGGCGTTTTAACGAATACAGCGATAGCGCCACTCATCAGGAATATACCAGACGACGTTTTGCCTGTCGTGTTAAGCACCAGGTTAAGAAAACATGTCGAATGGTGGTTGCAAGCCAGCCATGTTGTTGATATCGCCTGGCGCTGGTAAGTAATGCAGCGGGGAGTTCTTGCAGAGTAATCCCTCTCGCCTTCACGCGTACAACAAAGTCCAGATCCTCACCGATTGAGACGGTTTCATCAAAACCAGTCAATTGTTCAAAAATGGCCTTGCTAATAACAAATCCTTGATCGCCGAAGGGCAGACCAAAATAACGGGAACGGATATTAGCAGCCCAGGCATTTAAGCGTGTTTGCTCAGGACCATCATCAGCAAATTTCAAATTGAAATACCCCATACTTAGCTCATCTTTTTCTATATAGCTCTGCATTGCCTCAATAACTCCTGCAGTAAAACGTGTATCAGCATGCAAAAACCAGATTACTGATCTGGAAGCCTTTGCTGCTCCCGCATTGAGTTGTCTGGCTCGTCCTTGTGCAGTCTGTAGCCAAAGCACATTATCAGGCAAATCAAAATTTTCCGGCTGAGCCTGGCAAGCCGATAAAATAATTTCAATATCCAAGCCCAATAGCATTAATGCTGTTAAAAGATTTTGCCAGGTATTGTCACCAGGGCCTACCGGAATAACAATACTGAGTTTGCTAAAAGCGCTCATCGTTATTAGCAACACGCAGAACCGGATTCTAGCGATAAAGCGGTATTCGGTGGGGCACAATCAAATAAACCAAAATGAATCGATTTATCACCAAAAAAATCAAAATGTTCGGCATAACGGCTTAATGCCAACATATCATAGCTGTTGCCGCACACGCGCAAAGGCTTACCCTTTTCAAAGTGATGGTGATCATCCAAATCAAAAGCATGCAGATAATCAGGGATAGTACCTTTATATATAGCTAACTGGCCAAAATCTTCACAGCGATCTTCCAGTGCCATTTTAAAAGCTCGAATGGTGACCGAACGAAACTTGACCATTCCAATTTTGGCTTCTACCTCCGGGTCTTCCAGTGCAATAGGACTTTCTTTAACCACACGTACATCCGGGCACCCCAGCTCTTGCATCACGCGGCGAAAATCTTCCCAATACAATGCCCCGCCTAAACATTCGCCTAATAAGACCGGTTCTATTTTAAGTGCCTCTGGTATACGCCGATCGGCATAGACATCAGAAAAGTAAATCTCTCCACCTGGTTTTAATACCCGAAAAATTTCTGATAATACTTGCTTCTTATCGGGTGACAAGTTAATTACACAGTTTGAAACCACAAGATCAATCGAATTATCAGCAATACCGGCTGTTGCTAAATCTTCCATATAGCCTTGCTTAAATTCAACATTAGACCTCGCATAACCATAGCGCTCCGCATGCCAGTCACAATGCTCTTTTGCAATTGCCAGTTGCTCTTCAGTCATATCAATACCAATTACATGACCTGACTCACCGACTAAACGTGACAATAAATAACAGTCCCGTCCCGTGCCACAACCAAGATCCAGGACCGTAGCGCCTTCTAAAGCAGGTGGTAAAGGCGTTCCGCAACCGTAATAACGGGCAACGACTTCAGGGTGCAAGTCAGATAATAAAGGGCGTAAGTGTACAGGGACAGAGTCTAATGTACAGCAAGCGCTGGTTTTCAAGTCCTGACTGGATTGCAAGACCTGTCCATAATAGTTTTGTACTGATTCACTGATTGCTGTGTCGTTCATGTAAACTCCGGAATAAATAGTGACGCGACCGAAATCCTTTTGAAAGCGCGTTTTTTATGAAAAATTAATAGTTAAGTCGTAAAGATAAAGAATTCCTTACAAACAAGTGAAAATTAATTTGTTTTGTAATGATCATTTGCTCCCTCTCACTTCATCCTTACCCTAAAATGCAGCAAATTAAGCGAGTAGAAAAAAAGTATCTAAGATGAATAATATAGCGTAATTGGTCTGGATATCGCAAAAAATATAATTCATGTTTACTACATAACATGTGATAACCAGGTGGTAACAAAGCGCATCAAAAGATAGGCTATGTCTGCAGTTACTGTTATCTCTAAAAAATGTAACGAATAATGACCTAAGCTTTATTAATTACCAATCTGTTGTCAGCACAGTAGAGAGCTATATTAGATTTTATAACTATAAAAGACTACATTCTGCAATTGATTACAAAACTCCAAACCAAAGCACAAATGAAATGAAAAAAGCGGCTTAAAATCCTTCTATAAAAACTTAACCATTTCAGTTACTGTCGATGCAAAAGCAAGTATTGTACTTTTAATTTTCAATCGATACTGAACCTATTGGTTCTTATCTTTCAATGTGTTGCTCTTACTTATATTCAGTTACTTATTCTAAAAGGCTCAGATGGTTGCAAACTTTCAAAAAAAAAACTCACAATTCGATAAAATACTCTCTTTCATCATTAATAGAAATAACCTTGCTTATGTCACCAACCGTGTTTAATGTGCCTAAAGTCGCTGCTGCAATCGTAACGTACAACCATCGTGAGCCAGTATTGAATCTTATCGCGACATTAGAACAGCAAAAAATACCAACCTTTGTTACAGAAAATAATGGTGTTGATGGTGCTGCTGAGGCTATCAGGAATCAATTTCCTACAGTTTCTTTATTAGCCAGTTCCAGTAATTTAGGTGGATGCGGCGGTTTTAATTGTGCGGCATTGGCAGCGTTGTCCAGCGGTTGTGAATATCTTGTTTTTATTGATGATGATGCTTTCCCTGAAGCAGATTGTATCGCTCAGTTAACTGACTTTTTAGATGCCAATCCAGACTACATTTTTGCTGCGCCCGCGATATATATCACCTCACAACCTGATACATTGCAAGAGGCGGGAGGAGATGTCGATTTTAATCTGCCCCATCCAGTTGAAGCCTGGTATCGTTTTCATGTAAACCCTGAGTTACCTGCCGTAATAGATATTGGATATGCAAGTGCCTGTTGTTTAATGGTAAGAGCAGATGCTTTAAGGGAAATGGGAGTGATGGACTGGTCTTATTTTATTTTTAGTGATGATGTTGATCTTTGTCTGCGACTGCGTCACCGGTTTGCTAAAAAAGGGGCATGTGTTACAACTGCAAAAGCATTTCATGACTTTCCCTGGGCAAAACCATTTGCTCCTATGCGATTATATTTTTTTCAACGTAATGGATTACGCTTGATTTCAAACCACAGAAAAAGCGGACAGATAAAATCACTTTTTACGGCCTTAATGCGATTGCATCGACGTATTTTTTATAGCGGTCTTATTGGTGATTATGAAATTAAACAAAGCTTACTGGATGCATTTAAAGATGCCTGGAAAGGAAAATTTGGTAATTGGGATTCCTGGATAACTTTTGCAAAAGACAGAACAAAAGTAAAGTCATCCTTTTTTGAAAATCAAAATATAAAAAATATTTTGATTGATATTAGTATTGAAGATTTTGAACCCGCTATCATTGAGTTATTAAAAAAATTAAAATGTTCAGCATCAATTGATATTTTATGTGATGAAAGTAGAGTAGAGCATCATCAGGCGAATCCAAATTACAATCAAGTTTATGCCAGAAAAATTGGCTTTATTAGTCCTTTAAAAATACTCCCTACATTATTGAATAAAAAGTATGACCTAGTCGTTACTGATGCCAATATGGAAGCTAGAAGAGCCACCGCAATGTGCGGTAAATATGCAACGATATTTCATAACGATGAATTATTTATGGCTGCTAATCGTCCTTATCTTGCTGTAGTTGCACACCTACTTTCATTGCCGGTTGGACTATTTATGGCCCTGCTAACCATTAATCATTTTCGAAAACCATTCCCAGCAGGAAAACCACCTGCGGAAGCAGAAGCATTGCTTAAATACATTGGTATAGACCCGGAAATTGGTCAGCCTTTTGCCAGATTAAAGAATAATGACTGACCATTATATTCCTCCGGTTGCCGCGCCTAAATTAGGTACAGGGGAACTTGCCGGCGGTTATCGTGAATGGTGTGAAACACGCGAACAACAAGCACCAGAAAAGTACCTTTTGCGTAGTCATTCCAGTTTATTATTTTCCATTGTTGTTCCTGTCCATAACCCACTTGAGCATTGGTTACAAGACTGTATAAATTCGGTTCGGGCACAGTTTTTTGAAAATTGGGAGCTAATTTTAGCGGATGATGGCTCCAGGCAAGAAACCCTGGATTTATTAAAAAAAAATCAGCTACTTGATGACAGGATTAGCATTAGCCTACAAGCCCAGCCATCTGGTATTTCAACAACTACTAACCGTGCTGCGGATCTTGCGCAAGGAGACTTTCTGGTTTTTTTAGATCATGATGATCTATTAGATCCTTATGCGTTATCAGCATTTGCCCAACGATTACAAGCTAAACCAGAAGCAGACATAATATACTCTGATGAAGATCGTTTTGATGAGAATTATCAACGTCTGCATCCTGGATTTAAGCCTCAGTTTTCACTGGAAAAATTTCTCTGCACTAATTATATTCATCACCCAGTTGTTATGCGCCGTAAGCTTTTTATGCAGATTGGCGGACTTAACAGACAGTACGATGGTTCACAAGATTACGATTTGTTATTAAGAGCGATTGAGGTCACTTCAAAAATCGAGCATATACCTGACGTGCTGTATCACATGCGCATACATAGTGGTTCTTTAGCATCAGGTGCAGAAGCCAAGCCAGAAGCCCATAGCAAAGGACGGGCTGCAGTACAAGCTTATATACAAAGACAGCAATTGGACGCGATTATTAAACCTACTGTGTTTGCCGGCAATCATAATTTAAGCTACCCAATTAAACAGCGACCTAAAACATCTATTCTCCTTCTGGTTGATGAAGAAAAACAGATAAAAGAAAGCAAACTTAATTGGCAGCAACATCAAGATGATGAAATTTTAATTTGTGCAGATATCAGTAAAACCATTCCTGTTCGTCTTAATCAATTAGCCAGAAAAGCACAGGGTGATCTACTTATTTTTGCTAATGGTCATTTACAACCAGAGCCCTTGTGTATTGATGAATTATTAGGGCACTGTATCCGTAAAAATACTGGTTTAGTAACTGGAAAGCTTACATACAGCGATGGGAAATTGCATAGCTGTGGATTAACTTTAGGTACCAAAGGTTGTGCTGGACGCTGGCATTACTCTTGTAATGCAGATGATTTGGGTTATGGCGGCTGGATGGGAATTAACCATGAGGTTTCCGCAGTCCCCTGGCAGTTATTAGCTGTTAAAAAAGAGTTGTTTATGGAGGCAGGTTTATTTGATACTCAATATAAAAGTAATGGCTTTGATGTACACCTTGCCTTGCAGCTAGGGCATAGCTACAAGCTAAATCATAAGGTTGCTGTTCTTGCACAAGCAAGTTTTTCTCAACCTTGTCCACAACGAGATGAGCTATGGCTAGAAGATGATTTTATTCATCTTTGGACGCAGTGGAGAAACAAGCTTAATCAAGAAGATCCTTTTTATAATCCCAATTTTTCTATATATGATGAATCTATCAGTTTTATAAGTCCCTCAGAACTGCATTTAAAACGCTTCGGTGTATTTAACGCTTACGATACATTATCGTTTAAATTATTAAGGAATATTTTTTCATATTAACGCCTAGCTATTGCCCATAATCCTGGAAACTGCAGTTGAGTACGGATTTTGTGGAAAATATGAGTATGCAAGACACAGCTTGCAAGCAATAGCCGTATCCCTTGGCAAGAGCTGTAACGCAGTATTTCGTGCTCAGATTTATCCACAAAACCGTGAAGCGGAGTATAGTCACCCAACAGGTGACAAGCATTTACGATCATTATATTTTATATTCAGTTACTTATAGTTTTTTATAGCGGTCAACTGCGGTTTCTAGGTTAATAGTGTTAGGTCTTTGAATACCTCCGCTAAAGTGATGAAAAACGAACAGGCTCGCCGTGTAAAACCTTAGATGGTCAAGTCTTGATAAATAAAAGGATTGATGCATGATTTAGGGTTGATTATAGGTAAAATTTACTTTTTTAAAATATCCCATCTTTTTGATGGCTATCAGTAAATGAATCAGTATAAACTAGATTAATAAGATTAATTAGTTCAATAAACTCCAACAATATGCTCACCCAAGAACCCGCTGAACCTCTTATTTATTGTATTTTAACTGAAGCCCAGCAAACTTTATTACCTGCTAACTGGCAAAAATTCTTGACCGAGCAAACCATGCTGTTAAGTCATACGGATAAGACTGATTCCAATTATTTGAGTTTTCATAATCTGTGTTCTGATGCGCCATTGCGTGCAAACACGCTGTTGGAAGAAATGACCTGGGTGCTTTTGTCTAATCCAAAATGTAATCAAGTGGTTTGGCCTTTATTAACTTCAATTGAAAGTAGTCATCCACTCTCGGTCATTAACCTTAAAACTGAGACATTGAATACTGTGTTTGAACAGGGATATATTTGTCTCAGCCGTTCTAAAGATATTGATTTATTGAAACAAAATATCCATACAATATTGTGCTTTTCTCATGCACTGGTGACAGCACAAAATAATGTTGAACAGGCTATTTCATTTATACGCAAAATAAAAAATAAACTGTCATTAGAACAAAAATTGTTTTTAATGCAAAAGATTAATGCTTTGAAGGAATTGCTATCATTCTCTTTAAATATTAAAAATGAAATAAGCAATAGTCTTGCTTATAAAAAATCCTGGGAGCCCTATTTTAAAAGACCCGAACTGGATTTAAATACTAAGATAGTTCCTGTTCAAAATAGAATTCCTGTATTAATTGCTACTCATTGGCTGGAGCTTGGAGGGGTGGAAAAATTTGCTATTGATTTAATTAAAGCATTGCCAAAAGACCAATATGCAGTTTACGTTACAACAGATAATCTTTCGTTTAATGCATGGAGTTCTGAGATTGCTGATCATGTAGAGGCGGTTTTTCATTTACCGAGTTTTTTAACGCCTAAATTGATGGCAATATTTTATGAATATTTAATTCGTAGCCGCCAGATTCGCTTAATGCATATTCATCATGCAGCGCAAGCTTATGATGCGCTTTATCATATCCGTCGATTTCATCCGACGT
Source organism: Methyloprofundus sedimenti (assembly GCF_002072955.1). NCBI lineage: Bacteria > Pseudomonadati > Pseudomonadota > Gammaproteobacteria > Methylococcales > Methylococcaceae > Methyloprofundus > Methyloprofundus sedimenti. The sequence continues at coordinate 86,524 of NZ_LPUF01000002.1, forward strand.
TAAAAGTTCTGGATTCATTACATATTATTGAACTGCCTCCTCATGAAGGCGGCTATGTTGAATCATCTGCACAGTGTTTTGAGTCATTTATTAATCATCATCATGTGATTAGCCAATATTTGAAAAATTTTCTTACTCAGCGTTGGCGGGTTACTGACGACAAAATTTCAGTTACTTATCTTAATGTTGATAGTGATTATTTTAATCCTTCGATTGTAGAAAATGGACTGATAAGAAAGTCGTTACATATTCCTGATAATGCTTGTTTAGTTGGTTTTATTGGTCGATTTAGTCAGCAGAAACAGCCGCTTGAATTTATTAAAGCTGCGCAATTAATTCAAAAAAAATGGCAGGAATCAAGTCAAACAGTTCCCCTGGTTTTTTTAATGACAGGCAGTGGAATACTGGAAGCCGAAATTAAGTGCGCAATAAAAAAAGCAGCTGGCACTATGATTTTATTACACTCCCAGGTGCAGGATGCACGCCCTGTTTACCAGGACTGCGATGTGTTGATGATGCCTTCTGAAAATGAGGGGATTGCTTTAGTCAGCTACGAAGCGATGGCAATGCAAACGCCTATATTTTTTACCGATGTTGCGGCTCAAAATGAATTAATGGCGACTGAGTTTTTAGTAGAAAATACTCAACCTCTTGCTGAAAAATTTGCTGATGCCATCTGGCCTTATCTTATTGATCCAGAAAAAAGACAGCAGGCGGGCATAAAAATGAGAGCTTACATTCGAGAACATCATCATCATGAAAAAACATATGCTGAACTATTAGCGCTTTACCAAACACTGCTCGCACAATAATGAATTTTCTCCGAAAAGTTTTTTTGCGATTTAGCGACCCATTGTTAAAACAATGTTACTGGCAACGACTTTATAATAAACAAACACAAACATCTGATAGCCCAAGGTGGTTAAATTATCTGATGTTTTGTGATTGTGAACATGAAATACATCGTTACAGAAGCGCAGAATCTGCTTACCCCGCTTATTTGTTACAACACAGTTTTTTAACCTGTATAGAAAAACGCCAGCGTCAGCGATCAGTAAAACATTGGCAATATAAGCCGTTAATGAGTATTCAGCTTGCTGTTTATAAAGTTGACTCAGACCAGTTACAGGCGTGTTTAGATTCCGTTGCAAGACAACTCTATCCTCATTGGCAGTTATGTATTGTGGAAGACGGCAGTGGCATTGCAGAAATCAGGAAAATACTTGTGGATTTCAAGCAGACGTTTCCTGATAAAGTTAAATTAGTCTGCCGTGAAGAAAACCGAGGTATCACAGCATCCTGTCAGGAAGCCTTTTTATTAACTGACGGAGACTATGTTGCACTTCTGGATCATGATGATTATCTTGCGCCAGAAGCTTTATACGAGGTAGTCAAACTACTCAACCAGTACCCCGATACTGACTGGGTTTATTCTGATAATGATCAAATTGATAGTCACGGCTTACGTTGCTGTCATCACGCAAAACCAGCCTGGTCTCCTGAATTATTATTGACCTACAATTATATTTTGCATTTATCTGTTATTCGTCGAACATTAATGCAGCAAGCAGGCGGTTTTCGTTTAGGTTTTGAAGGCTCACAAGATTACGACCTCTATTTACGATTATCTGAGCTAAGTAATAAAATCAGACACATTCCAAGAGTCTTATATTCATGGCGACAATCAGAAAATTCTGTTTCTTTAAACCCCGAAAATAAAAGTTATGCCTTTGATGCTGCTATACGTGCATTAAATGCAGCGTTAGAAAGGCGTGGGGAGGTTGGACAAGCTTGTTATCCAAAACACTCGTGGTTAGGGAGTTATCAAATAAACAGACAGTTTGATAGAAAGCCTGAAATTGATGTTATTCATATAAACACAGAGCATCCAGATTTAAGCAAATTAGCTGCGCAAAAAGCGATTACTATTGCTTCGCAAGCTTCACTGACGTTCAACCAAGCTATGGGTAATAAATTGTATTCACTCATCAACGAATGCGAGGCTCCCTATATTTTATTTCTTGATTGTGCGGCAAAATTTATTGGCAACGAGCCGTTATCCCGCATGGCTACTCAGTTAATCCCTGCAGGGGTTGCAGTATGTACAGCGAAAATCATTAATAGTACCGGCCAAGTTGACCACTGTGGTTTAGCTTATCAACAAGGAAACCTTCGTTACCCTTTGAGAGGGTGGGATAAAAACATGGATGGTATTGGCGCGTATGGAGCGTTGCCCAGAAATGTTACTCTAACTTCTCCATTAATTAGTTTATGTAAAACTGAAGAAATTCAATCGCTGGTTGAAAAATTACGCGACTATCAGGACTTTTCCGGCTGGTCAATTGCACTGTGTCTGGAACTACAATCCAGGCAGCTAAGAATCTGTGCTGATGGAGGTATTGCAATTGAATATACTCAGGAAAAATTCTACCAATTAACCCTGTCTGATCATGATAAAGCGTTATTACAAAGCCATTACCCTGCATTTTTTAATAACCACGATCCTCTGTATCATAACCAAATGAATAGCTCGATTGTTACAGGAGTCTAAAACAACGTTAGGTATCATGACTCACTTGATCAGACGCTCATTGCTCACCCTTCCCTAAGCAGCTGAACCATAGCCTCAGACGATAGATCCGCTTTTACAGGCTCAATATGAGCAATCATATCTAAAAATTTCTGATTATTCTCTTTTTGCTCCAGCTCTTTAAGCGCATTAGCAATCGCTCTATTCATTAAAGCCGTTTTTGCCCTTTAGGGATACGGTCTAGCCCCTGCTTATTTTCTGGTGTCAGATATAAAGTGGCTCTTACTTTATCCTGAACGCCGCTGATAGTATTTTTCATAATGCTATTTCTATCAGCTAATAATGACACCATTGTATAACATACGAAATAAGGCGCTACCCAGGCATCGCAGACCAGCTTTCAGACAACGCTTCAGCTTGCTTCATACATAATTCAATTGCCTCATCTGCTTTATCAGGCGGGTATTTCCATTTACGCAGCGCTCGACGCACCAAATTTCTCAATTTAGCCCTGACACTATCTCTCACCTGCCAATCGACTGTCGTTGATTTTCTTAGTTGCGCCGTCACCTGTTTAGCCAGTTCACGTAGATTATCATCACCCAGTTCACGCACGGCTGATTCATTCTGAATTAAGGCGCGATAAAAAGCGATCTCATCCGCACTTAGCCCTAATGAGTCAGCCTGTTTTGCATCTGCTTCCATTTCCTTTGCCATCTTGATCAGTTCTTCGATGACCTGGGCTGTTTCTATGGCACGGTTATGATATTTACGCAGGGTTTCCATGATGCGATCGGAGTACTTCTTCTCGGACACCACATCAGTTTTCATGCGTGCTTTAATTTCATCACGCAACAGCTTTTCCAGTAACTCTGCGGCTAAGTTTTTTTGTGGCAGGTTTTTTACATCGTCCATAAACTCTGGCGACAATAGCCCTATATTCGGCTTATCTAAACCAACCAGTGCAAATATATCAGCCACACCATCCGCGACAATCGCGTTATCGATGATTTGTTTTAACGCGGTATTTTTTTCTTCATCAGTACGACGCTTATCTATGCTGGTAAATTTACTAATGGCCGCTTTAACAGCTGATAAAAAAGCTATTTCCTTTTTTAAGGGTTCGGCGTCATCAATGGTGCCGCATAAGGTATAAGCCTTACTAATAGCAGCCATGACGTCTAAAAAGCGTTTTTTGCCATCTTTTAATCCAAGAATATGATTCATTGCACCCGGCAATAAGCGCAGGGCTTTAGTTGCGTATTCGCTATAATCAAAGCCATGCAACATGCCATGAACGACATCCATTTTCTCCAGCAATATGGCATACGCTTCACGGGTATCTAGCGTCGGCGTACCCTTCCCTTTAGAATCCGTATAGATTCTAAGTGCCTGCTTTAACTCATTGGCAATACCGATGTAATCAACAACCAAACCGCCTGGCTTGTCTTTAAACACCCGATTAACCCGAGCAATAGCCTGCATCAAGTTATGGCCTTTCATTGGCTTGTCTATGTACATGGTATGACAGCTAGGCGCGTCAAAACCAGTGAGCCACATATCACGTACAATCACTAATCCCAGTGGATCATTTGGATCTTTAAAGCGCTTCTCGAACAGCTTTTTAGTTTCTTTATTGTGAATATGCGGCTGTAGCTTGGATTTATCGGCTGCTGAACCGGTCATCACAATCTTAATTGCACCTTTTGCTGTGTCTGTGTCATGCCATTCTGGTTTTAGGGCAATAATAGCGTCATACATATCCACGCAAATTTCACGACTCATACAGACAATCATGCCTTTACCGGGCATCGCTTCAGTTCGACTGACAAAGTGATGGACTAAATCTTTGGCGACTTGCTCCATTCTCGGTGCACTGCCGACCAACTTCTCTAAAGTTGCCCATTGTGATTTGGTCTGCTCACGCGAAGCCAACTCTTCTTCGTCTTCGATGACCTCATCGACATCATCGTTCAAGGCTTCAATTTCAGCCTGATTAATATCCAACTTGGCTAAACGTGATTCATAGTAGATTGGCACGGTTGCCCCATCATCCACGGCATCTTGAATATCATAGATAGAGACATAATCACCAAATACCGCACGGGTATCCTTGTCCTCAGCGGATATAGGTGTTCCGGTAAAACCAATAAAAGACGCTTTAGGCAAAGCATCACGTAAGTGCTTGGAATACCCGAAAGTGTATTTACCTGTTTTGCTATTAAATTTCGCCCTATCTCCATAATGACTGCGATGGGCTTCGTCACTAATCACCACAATATTGTGCCGCTCACTTAAGACAGGATGACTCAGTTCATCAGCAATCAAAGCAAACTTTTGAACTGTAGTAAAGATAATCCCGCCTGATTGCCTTGATGCCAAAATCTCACGCAGATCATCACGATCTTGTGCTTGTACGGGTGTTTGCTTTAAAGCATCACTGGCCATGCTAAAGGTATTGAATAACTGCCCATCTAAATCATTACGATCTGTCACCACCACAATCGTTGGATTATTCATTTCCGGTTGTGCCAACAATTTACCAGCGTAACACACCATCGAAATCGATTTGCCCGATCCTTGGGTATGCCACACGACGCCCGCCTTACCAGAACCCGGCACCACCTTACCGGCATAATCAGCACGAGATTCAGCAATTGCACTTTGTTGCTGAGCAGCAATCACCGTCGCCTTGACCGCCTCGCGTACCGCATGAAATTGATGATAACCGGCAATCTTCTTAATCGTATTGTCGCCATCTTGCTCGAACAACACAAAGTGATGCAGATAATCCAATAGTAATTCAGGCTTAAAAAATCCCTTCACCAAAGTTTCTAAGTGATATTCAAATAACGGCTTATCATCTTCATTGGCTAAAGTACGCCACGGTAGAAACCGCTCTTTATTTGCCGTTAATGAGCCAACACGTGCATTTAAACCATCACTAACGACCAAAGCTTCATTAAAAACAAATAAGTCTGCTATTTGGTCTTTATAGGTTTGTAACTGTTGATAGGCTGACCAAATGTCTGCGTTACTGTCTGCTGGGTTTTTAAGTTCAATCACCGCCAATGGCAAACCGTTAATAAAGACAATCACATCAGGGCGACGATTGCCTTTAGTACCGGTAATGGTAAATTGATTGACCACTAAAAACTGATTGTTCTCGACATGAGCAAAATCTATCAACTGCACATAGTCGGTTTTATCCTCACCGGCTAACTTGAAATCAACCTTCACGCCTTCTAACAGAAATTGATGAAAGACCTTATTACTTTTAATCAAGATCGGCGTTTCTGGCTTAGCGACTTGCCGTGCCACTTGATCTAAAACATCGGCTGGAATATGGGGATTGATAACGGTTAATCGGCTTAACAAACGATCATGCAACACAATTTGCCGATAATCGCTACGCTCAGGATTCACACCATCAGGCGCAATATCATAACCACTCACATAGTTATATCCAATAGATTGAAACCAATCCAGGCAAAGTTGTTCAAGCTGGTCTTCAGTAATCATGTAGTAAATCCACGTCCATTGGTAATAAAGCAATAATTGATAAATTCACCGCGCATAAATCATTCACCGCGACATCTAATAACATCAAGGTTAGCCTATTAAGAAACACCTATAAAAAAACCATCGCTCCCACGCTCCGCGTGGGAATGCAGCCCTGGACGCTGCAGCGTCAACTACCAAGCATCAATATCAATCAAACTCGCACCGCCTGCATAATGTCCTGCACTCGAATAGCGCCAATGCTCAGCCTTCTCTACATAACCACGCTTAATTGGGTTCTGATGAATATAGTCCAACTTCTCTCTCATGATCGCCTCACTAAAAACCATCTCGGCATGAACTCCCTCCTGCCAAAACTGATACTCTCGATCTACTTTATGCGCACACTTGGAAAAACGTAATCGCGCTAAAAGTGATTCAGCATGCCGGGCTTTTAAATAATCGATCAACTGCCTTGCAGTAAAAGACTTAAAACTACTGATGCATTTATCTAACTGGGGTGCTTGTGCAACAAAATGTAAATGATTCTCTAAAATCACATAACCGTACAACTTTAAGCCTTGATGCTCACGTTGATATTGCCAGCAGTCCAAAATGATCTGTACCGTTTCCGTGCGGGTAAAAACGGGTAGCCACTCCATCACCGTACAGGTCATAAAATGTGCTTGATCTGGCTCGGTGATGGTGTAACGGCTACGTCCCATTTTTATTACTCTCTTAGCTTACGTGACGCTGGAGCGTCTGACACTGCATTCCCACGCGGGAGCGTGGGAACGATCAAATAAAGCTTAGCAGACCACTCATAAAACACACGTCCTTTAGTTCCGAGTAACGACGACCACCTGTTTCATCATTCATCGTTCATCGTTCATCGTTCCCACGCTCTGCGTGGGAATGCCGCTCTGGACGCTCCAGCGTCTCATCTCACCCTCGGTAGACCGTGCATAACTCACCTTCTTTAGAACGGAGTAACGACGGTCTCCCGTTTAACTTGCCCACTGCACTATCGGGACGCTGGAGCGTCTGACACTGCATTCCCACGCGGGAGCGTGGGAACGATCAAATAAAGCTTAGCAGACCACTCATAAAACACACGTCCTTTAGTTCCGAGTAACGACGACCACCTGTTTCATCGTTCATCGTTCATCGTTCCCACGCTCTGCGTGGGAATGCCGCTCTGGACGCTCCAGCGTCTCATCTCACCCTCGGCTGACCGTGCATAATACATCCTCTTTAGAACCGAGTAAGGCGGCCTCCCGTTTAACTTGCCCACTGCACTATCGGGACGCTGGAGCGTCTGACACTGCATTCCCACGCGGGAGCGTGGGAACGATCAAATAAAGCTTAGCAGACCACTCATAAAACACACGCCCTTTAGTTCCGAGTAACGACGACCACCTGTTTCATCATTCATCATTCATCATTCATCATTCATCATTCATCATTCATCGTTCATCGTTCATCGTTCATCGTTCATCGTTCCCACGCTCTGCGTGGGAATACCGCTCTGGACGCTCCAGCGTCTCACCTAACCCTCGGTAGACCGTGCATAACTCACCTTCTTTAGAACGGAGTAACGACGGCCTCCCGTTTAACTTGCCCACTGCACTATCGGGACGCTGGAGCGTCTGACACTGCATTCCCACGCGGGAGCGTGGGAACGATCAAATATTTCTTTGCCGCTTATCAGTCATTAATTGGTCTGCTCAGAACCAATAATGAACTCTCCAGAAAGGAGCTTGGGCAGTAAGGAGCCTCTTATGTTAGTCAGGGTATGATTTTCTTTCACAAGTTCTGATCCTTTTAGATATAAGGATGAAACCACCTGACAAAAATTACTCAATAAATTTACCGAAGGAAAAGGAACTTTCATTCTCTTCATATCGGCAATAGTGACATGGCCTAATCCGGTTGTTTGTTTTTGTTTCGCTGTAGCTACTAACACGGGCTTCATGTGTTTCAAAAGATAATAGGTGAAATATTTCTGTTCTTTGGATGAGAAATTTAATTTGAAGATATGCTGGTTTAACCAGCCATCCCCCCCAAACCATTTAAAAATATCAAGAGATGTCTCGGGACTACCTGACCATGAGTATAAAACATCATCATTTCTAATAAAATATTTATCAGGTCTAACTGATTTAGTAAATTTAGTTCCAGCTGATATTCCTTGTTTTAATTCAGCTATTTTTATAATGGGTAAACCTTCTTCATCACTTGAGAAATCACTCGCTTTAAATGCAGAACCATTGACATATTTAGCGGTTTCGTAAAGAGGGATAAACGACCACCCCTCCGGAATCTCACCCAACTCAGAATCAACCAAGGCATCGGGAAATAAGGCGGCGGTGGTTTTGAGTTGTTGTAGGGTGTCGGGATCTAGCTGTTCAAGCTGGTCTAAGGTTTTGCCGCTGATAGCACACATTGCAGCCCGTTCGATTTGTTCGGCTGTTGCGCCTGCTTGCTTGGCGGCGATTTTGGCTTTTACGGGTTCAAAATCAACAAACCAGCTTTTAAAGATGGCTTGGGCTATCTGTTCGAGGGTTTGGTTGGTTTGGCGGTTGAGTTCGATTTTTTTGTTTATTGTTAATAAATCGCTGCCTATTTTTCTTTGCTGGCTGATTTCAGGAAGAAAGAACTTATATTGCATGATCGCAGCCTTATCACCACGAGGCATTTTAGCTCCCTTAGCTGTAAGGACTGAATAGTTTATAAAGTCCTCATTGCTCAGGAGAAAGTATAAGTAGTTAGGATCTAATACTCCCGAATTCATATAATAACTGCAACACCTCTTTAAAGGGTTAGATGGTATAGTTTCCGTCGACTAAAACCTGAAACTAAAAAGAGGTGCTCAATGAACACGTTTAACCATCTAACCCAAGAGGAAAGATTTTACATTTATACGCAACTAAAACAAGGCGTTTCTAAGAATCAAATAGCCATCACATTGGGGCGTCATAAATCGACTATTGGACGTGAAATTACGCGTAATACAGGTCAGTGTGGTTATCGTTACAAGCAAGCTGAGAGAATAGCTAAACAACGCCATATTGATAAGCCCAAAAACATCAAGATGACGGCTGAGTTACAACAGATAATAACGCCTTTAATCAAAGAGAAATGGAGTCCTGACTGTATTTCAGGACGCTTAAAACAACAAGGTAAGGACTCCGTCAGTCATGAGACTATTTACCGTTATATTTTAGCTAACAAAGCAGCCGGTGGCGATTTGTATACTTATTTGAGGCATCAAGCCAAACCTTATCGTAAGCGATATGGAAAAAATGATTATCGCGGAACGATACCCAGCCGTGTTGATATTGATGAGCGACCACAAGTGGTTGATGATAAAACGCGTTTAGGTGATTGGGAAGCAGATACTGTTATCGGTAAAGGACATAAAGGCGTATTGGTGACGCTGACTGAACGGGTCTCAAGGCTCAACTTCGCCATCTCAATTGAGCGTAAAGAATCTGAATTAACGAAAGAGGCGATTATCAATGCTCTTGAGCCTTTTAAACGTTGGGTTCACACGATTACCTTTGATAATGGACGTGAGTTTTGTGGGCATGAAGCCATTGCAAAAACACTCGACTGCGGCACTTATTTTGCCAAACCGTATCATTCGTGGCAACGAGGTTTAAATGAAAACCACAATGGCTTATTAAGGCAATACTTCCCTAAAAAAGAACCTTTGGATAAGGTAACTCAAGATGAGGTTGATAGTGCAATTACAGCACTTAATCATCGTCCAAGAAAAGGGTTAAATTACAGAACTCCATGGGAAGTATTTTGCCAAATAACGGGGGTTGATATAAATAAATCACAGGGTGTTGCATTAATTGCTTGAATTCGCGACTTCTGAATTTTTTGTCCTAAAAATCAGAACATCAGGAGATGCTCCTCCTTCAAAATCTGCCAACCAAACCTTTCTAAAATAAGTTCTAATATTTGAGAATAATGTATCGTTAACTTTGAAATAGTTAAACCTCGAAGCCGAAGGCAATTTTGTGGCAGGCTCAACCCCGCCTCTATCCACCAACATATTGTCAGTAGAAATATATGTATCAAGCGTAACCTTGCCAGCTTCAATTTTTTCGCTAACGAATGATACCAAGCCTGATAAATCATGTTCCCTATTAAAAAGAATCTCAGACATCATAACCCAGCCCCCCCAAGTTCCTTTTAATCTCAGCTTCTAACCGATCACTTTGTTCAAACTGGTCTTTTAACTGCGCAGTAAGCCGTACCATTTTGTCAGCAAACGGCTCACCATCATCAATTTCATCGACTACGCCCACATAACGACCCGGCGTCAGTACATAATCATGCTTTTCGATTTCAGCGAGTGTAGCCGATTTACAAAAGCCGGGGATATTTTGGTAGGTTGGGTTAGCGGCTTTATCGCGTAACCCAACATCGGTGTCAGCATCAAGCTCTGATTGTTGGGTTACGCTGTCGCTAACCCACCCTACGGTTTCGTCTGTTTGCCAGTTGTGAAACGTTTCGGTGACTTTGTTTAAATCATCCGGGGTAAAGTCACGTAACACACGGTCTTTCATATAGCCTAACTTACGCGCATCAATAAATAATATGTCGCCACACCGATCACGCAGTTGTCTGCCACTGGCAGCAGTTCTGGCTTTTTTGTTCTTGGTTAAAAACCAGATACAAGCAGGAATTTGAGTATTGGTGAACAGTTGACCGGGTAAAGCCACCATACATTCCACTAGATCATTATCAATCAGGGCTTTGCGTATATCGCCTTCACCACTGGTATTAGAACTCATCGAGCCGTTAGCGAGTAACAAACCTAAACTACCATTAGGCGCTAAGTGCCAGAGCATATGTTGCAACCAGGCAAAGTTGGCGTTGCCAGAAGGCGGCTTGCCATAAACCCAGCGCGGATCGTTATCATCGACGCCGGTGTCCCACTCTTTCATATTGAATGGCGGATTTGCCATCACAAAATCAGCACGCAAATCAGGGTGTTGATCATTGGTGTAGCTGCTGGCAGGTTGTTTACCAAAGTTAAAATCAATACCGCGAATCACCATATTCATGGCGGCGAGTTGCCAGGTGGTGTGGTTGTATTCTTGCCCGTAAATCGACACATCACCAATGCGGCCTTGATGCTCACGAATAAAGTTTTCCGATTGCACGAAGAAACCACCACTGCCCATCGCAGGATCGTAAACACGGCCTTTAAACGGCTCCAGCATTTGTACAATCAAGCTAACAATGGATTTAGGCGTGTAAAACTGTCCACCTTTTTTACCTTCGGCCAAAGCAAATTGACCGAGGAAGTATTCATACACATGACCCAGAATATCTTTACTGCTTAGGGTGGCATGGACAAAGGGAATGGTGGCGATTAAATCAATCAATTCGCCTAATTTGGCCTGGTCGATTTGTAACTGGGTGTAGCGTTTATTGAGTACGCCTTTGAGTTTAGGGTTGTCTTGTTCGATAACCTCCAAGGCGTTGTCGATTAGTTGACCGACTGAGCTGATGCGGTTGCATAGGCGTTTTTCGGCTTCATCATTAGGCGCTTGTGTTAATGCTTCACCTTGTTTGTTTAGCCAAATAACGCCATTGATAACGACTTTGTTTTGGTTTTGCAGGAAGCCCCAGCGAGACTGCATCGGCACCCAAAACACATTGGCTTCGGTGTAATAGTCGCGTTGTTCTAATTCGGTATTAATTTCGGCTTGATAATCTTCGCCCGTAGCACCACCATCAAACTCTTCAGGATCAAGGAAATACTCATGTTCAGGGTCATTGAATTGGGCAGTGAGTTCTTTACGGCGTAGTTCAAACGAATCAGATACATATTTGAGGAAAACTAAACCTAAGGCAACGTGTTTGTATTGCGAGGCATCGAGTGACGGGAGTAATTTGTTGGCGCTAGTCCAGAGTTTCTTTTCGAGTTCGGTTAAAAATTGCTGTTCGGTTTGATCCATCTGTTATATTCCGTTTAGATGTATAGTGTCAGTGCTTATCAATACTATTTTACAATAGGACTAACAGCAATAGATAGCCTACTGTTCATGATGGGTACAGTAGCTAATAATGGTGGATTTGTTTAGATAAATATCTTTAGACAATACGGTTTAGAACGCGTTGAGGTGGATTAAGCTAGATGCCCCTCTCCCCAAAATAAGACCAGAGGGTAAATTTTAGGCAAAAAAAAGGGCCGTAGAATTAACTACAGCCCTTATTTTACTTGGCTCCCCCGGACGGGCTCGAACCGCCGACCTAGTGATTAACAGTCACCCGCTCTACCAACTGAGCTACAGGGGATTAAACTTTTTAAATAAATGGCGCGCCCGGAGAGATTCGAACTCCCGACCGCTCGGTTCGTAGCCGAGTACTCTATCCAGCTGAGCTACGGGCGCCTTATTTATCTTTTCAATTATCCTTTTAATTTTACTCCATGTCAACTAATATTTAACTATTTCATCAACTTTTTGTATGGCGAAGAGGGAGGGATTCGAACCCTCGATGGGAGATAAAGCCCATACTCCCTTAGCAGGGGAGCGCCTTCGGCCACTCGGCCACCTCTCCAGTTTTAATTCTTTTTAGTCGTCTGATCCCATAAGACCAGCAGGTCCAGACTCAACCTCAGGGCTAGTGCTAGTAGTACTAGAAACAGGACTTGCTGCTCCACCTGATTGTTCGTTTTTAATTCTTTCGTATATTTCTTCTCTGTGCACCGACACATCTTTAGGTGCATTAATTCCGATACGAACTTGATTACCTTTGACTCCCAAAACCGTGACAGTAACCTCGTCACCGATCATTAAAGTCTCTCCTACACGACGCGTTAATATAAGCATCTATCGTCTCCCTGTTTGTAATAAAAGCCCTGTCATGCGGCAGAACTGGACTGAGCTGTGTATTATAACAGTGATTTTAAAAAAATAAATAGCTGATTATGTTTTTTTATCTAATAAAAAATTAACTTTGCGTTACTTTTGGATCTTTGTCTAATTCAAATGCCGCATGTAGTGCTCTTACCGCTAACTCCAGGTATTTTTCATCGACTACAACCGAGATTTTTATTTCTGAGGTAGCAATCATTTTGATGTTTATCGCCTCATCAGCTAGCGCTTTGAACATCTTACTTGCGATGCCTGCATGTGAACGCATACCAACGCCAACAATTGAAACTTTAACAATGCGATTATCTGTTGTCACCGCTCCTGCTCCCAACTCCCTGCATGTACAGGTTAATATGTCTTTCGCCTTATCAAAATCGTTCCTATGCACCGTAAAGGTAAAATCCGTCGTCGCATCATCGGCAACATTCTGGATAATCATATCAATTTCGATATTTGCATCGGCAATCGGCCCTAGTATCTTTGATGCTGCACCAGGAATATCAGGCACACCTGTAATCGTTAACTTTGCTTCATCTTTATTAAATGCTATACCTGAAATTAACGCTTGCTCCACCTCTGACTCCTCGTAAGTAATGAGCGTGCCACGCCCTTCTGAAAATGATGATAAAACGCGTAATGCAACATTGTATTTACCGGCAAATTCTACTGATCTAATTTGCAGTACTTTTGATCCTAAACTGGACATTTCCAGCATTTCTTCAAAGGTGATTTTGTCTAAACGTCGTGCATTAGGCTCTACTCGAGGATCGGTGGTATAAACACCATCGACATCGGTGTAAATGTGACATTCATCTGCCTTTAAAGCTGCCGCTAATGCGACCGCTGTAGTATCCGAACCTCCCCTTCCCAGGGTGGTAATATTGCCATGCTCGTCAACTCCCTGAAAGCCGGCGACCACCACTACTTTCCCCGCATTTAGATCCGCTTTTATTTTTGCATCATCTATGTGTGTTATGCGCGCTTTGGTATGTGTACTATCCGTTTCAATACGCACCTGACTACCCGTATAAGAACGCGCTGGACAGCCTAATTCTTGCAGCGCCATACTTAACAAAGCAACAGTGACTTGTTCTCCGGTCGACAGTAAAACATCCATTTCTCTTGAAACCGGTGCTTGCTGCACTTGCATTGCCAAGTCCGTTAAACGATTAGTTTCACCGCTCATCGCTGACAACACAACAACCAGCTGATCGCCTTTGTCGTGTGCTGCTTTTACTTTTTCTGCTACCGCTTTAATTCGCTCTACCGATCCGACAGATGTACCGCCGAATTTAAATACATAAACAGCCATTTTTATTTATTACCTAATTGTGCACGCACCCACTCAGGCACTTGCTTTAATGCTGCATCCAGTTTTCCAGGTTCCGTCCCTCCTGCCCTGGCCATATCAGGACGACCGCCTCCTTTACCACCCACCTGAGTTGCTACAGAGTTTACCAGATCGCCTGCTTTCAACCGTGATACTTGATCTTTTGAAACACCCGCGATTAAATTGACTTTATCATTGCTTACAGTTGCTAAAACGATCGCGGCACTGCCTAATTTATTTTTCAATTGATCCAATACATCTCCCATTGCCTTGGGCTCAACATCTTCCAATTTAATTGCCAACACTTTGATACCGTCAATTTCAACCGCCTGATTAGCTAATTCTCCACCTGCTGAACTGGCTAATTTAGCTTGCAATCGCTCTAGTTCTTTTTCTAGCAATTTACTTTTATCCATTAATTGCTGTACTTTCTCAGCGGCAGTTTCCGGGACTGCTTTAACCACATGCGCAATCTCGGCAATAGTTTTTTCCCGACCTTCCAGCCATTTAATCGCTGCTTCACCGGTAATCGCCTCTATTCGCCTAACACCTGAAGCAACACCTGTTTCACTAATAATTTTAAAGAGTCCGATATCTCCCGCGCGACGCACGTGTATCCCACCACATAACTCAGTAGAAAACTCGCCTATTTTCAATACCCGGACTTCATCGCCATATTTTTCACCAAACAGTGCCATCGCCCCTGCGTTTAAGGCATCATCTTTAGACATCACGTCCTCTGTAACATCCGCATTATGGCGAATTTGCTGATTAACCATGCGCTCAATGATTTTTATTTCATTTGCAGTCATCGGTTCAAAATGAGAGAAATCGAAACGCAATCGCTCGGCATTCACTAATGAACCTTTTTGCGTCACATGTTCGCCTAATACCTGCCGTAAGGCAGCATGCAATAAATGTGTCGCTGAATGATTGAGAGCGATTGACTGCCTGGTTAACGGCTCAACCATTGCATTACAAGTGGCATTATTTTTTAATTCACCCGCGATCACTTTACCGTAATGTAAAAATAAACTGCCGCCTTGTTTTTGCGTATTTGTGACTTCAAAAATCGCCCCGTCAGCTTCGATACGACCTAAATCACCTACCTGCCCGCCAGACTCAGCATAAAACGGTGTACTATCCAAAACAACAACGCCCTCAGCGCCCTGTGGAAGAACGTCTACGGCTTGACTTTGCTGGAACAGACCAATAATTTGTGCCTGATCATTTAGCTTTTGATAGCCTGTAAACTCGGTTTCAGCATCTAGTTTTATGGTTTGATTGTAATCAGCACCAAAATTCTTAGCCGCTCGCGCTCTATCTCTCTGCGCGCCCATGGCTATATCAAAGCCCGCATGATCGACCGCTAGATTATTCTCACGGGCATAGTCAGCGGTTAAATCAACCGGGAAACCATATGTATCATACAGCTGGAAAACGACATTACCTGGAATCACTTTGCCGGTCATTTTCTCTACACAGGCCTCAAGAATTTTCATGCCTTGTTCCAGGGTTTCAGCAAAGCGTTCTTCTTCAACTTTTAATACGCGTTCGACCTGTCCCTGGGCAGCAGCAAGTTCTGGATAAGCCTCACCCATTTCAGCCACTAAAGGTGCAACTAATTGATAAAAGAAAACTTCACGTATCCCTAAGCGGTAACCATGCCGAATTGCGCGTCGTATAATACGTCTTAAGACATACCCGCGCCCTTCATTTGATGGCAATACACCATCTACAACCAGAAATGCACAGGAGCGAATATGGTCGGCAATCACTCTTAACGAGCTTTCTGTTAAATCCTGTATACCTGCGAGCTCGGCACCGGTAGTCAGTAATTTTTGAAATAAATCAATTTCATAATTATTGTGTACACCCTGCAGTACCGCAGCAATACGCTCGAGGCCCATGCCAGTATCGACTGATGGCTTAGGCAATGGCGTTAATAACCCTTCTGCATCACGGTCATATTGCATAAACACCAGGTTCCAGATTTCTATATATCGATCGCCATCTTCCTCCGGGGTTCCAGGCGGTCCACCGGCAATATCATCGCCGTGATCATAGAAAATTTCTGTACAGGGTCCGCATGGCCCTATATCTCCCATCGACCAGAAGTTATCTTTAGCGCCTATGCGCGAAAAACGGCCTGGATCGATTTTGACATCTTCCAGCCAGATTTTTTCTGCTTCTGAATCTTCATCAAAAACGGTGACCCATAATTTATCTGCAGGAATCTCCAGTTCTTTAGTAAGAAAATCCCAGGCAAAATAAATGGCTTCCTGTTTGAAATAATCTCCAAAACTGAAATTACCCAGCATTTCAAAGAAGGTGTGATGCCTTGCTGTGTAGCCTACATTTTCCAGGTCATTATGCTTACCACCTGCGCGCACACAGCGTTGACTGGTTGTTGCCCGAACATAGCTACGCTTTTCTCTACCTAAAAATACATCTTTAAATTGCACCATACCTGCATTAGTAAATAATAAGGTAGGATCATTACCTGGCAATAAAGAACTAGAGGGCTGAATTGAGTGCCCTTGTTTGGCAAAGAATTGTAAAAAGGCAGTACGTAACTCTGCACCAGTCAGATTTTTCATAATTTAATGGGTTATATAACGTTTTCTAATTACTTGCTCCTAGACAATTAGGAACATATATTTTGTTGGCCGGGGCTGTTAGCTATTATTAAAGCATAGCTCTAGCATTACCGGGTTACGATTTTTAATGCTTCCAATCAAAAATATAACCCGACCTACATGGCTACAGTGATCGTTGCTTAAATAACTGATGCACCATATCATTTGGAAAACCGCGCTGTTGTAAAAAACGACTACGTTTTAATTTTTCCTTGATATCCAACGCTGCTTCATTGCCATATTTTTTACTATACACTTGTTCCAATAGAGCTTGCCAGCTTCCTGCAATATCTTCAACCGCGCTATTAAACTGACAATCACTGACGCCCCGTTGCTGCAATTCAGCTTGAATTCGTAACGGCCCAAAGCCTTTATGTACTCTGCTTCTTGCATAGCTTTCTGCAAAACGCGCATCACTTTGCAGGCCTTGTTCGATTAATTCAGCAATGACATAGATAATATCTTGTTTGATAAACCCTTTTGCCGATACTTTTTGCAGTAACTCTTGCTGGCTATGTTCGCGTCTAATCAAATATTGCAAACATGCTTCTTTAATTGCTTTATAGTTTTCTGGCAATTCAAGCATACAAGCTCACGGATGAAGACTAAACTAAGCCATCGGCATCATCAGACTCAATTGGTGCGCTATTTTTTACACCAAACACTTCAGCCCGGATACTTGCCTCAATTTCTTCAGCAATCTGCGGATTTTCTTTTAGATAGGCACGCACATTATCCTTGCCCTGACCAATTTTATCATTACCATAACTGTACCAGGAGCCGGCTTTATTAATAAAGCCATATTTCACCCCTAAATCAATCAGCTCACCTAAAAATGAAACACCTTCACCATAGAGAATTTCAAATTCTGCCTGTTTGAAAGGGGGAGCAACTTTATTTTTAACGACTTTAACACGCGTTTCATTGCCAATGATCTCATCGCCTTTTTTAATCGCGCCAATGCGACGTATATCCAAACGCACGGAAGCATAAAATTTTAAGGCATTACCACCCGTTGTGGTTTCTGGGCTACCAAACATCACGCCGATTTTCATGCGAATCTGATTAATAAAAATCACCATCGTATTGGATCGTTTTATATTAGCAGTCAATTTACGTAAAGCTTGTGACATCAATCGTGCCTGCAGCCCCATATGGGAATCGCCCATATCGCCTTCAATCTCTGCTTTTGGCGTTAAAGCCGCCACCGAGTCCACAACGACAATATCCACTGCATTTGAGCGCACCAGCATATCAACAATTTCCAGAGCCTGTTCCCCGGTATCTGGTTGTGAAACCAATAAATCATCAACATTGACGCCAATTTTTTCTGCATACCCTGGATCCAGAGCATGTTCTGCATCTATAAATGCTGCGGTACCACCTAATTTTTGCACTTGCGCAATGGTTGATAAAGTCATCGTAGTTTTACCTGATGACTCCGGGCCGTATATTTCAATCACCCGACCACGCGGCAAACCACCGCAACCCAAAGCAATATCTAATGAAAGAGAACCGGTAGAAACTGCTTGTATATCACGTGACGCGGCATCATCGCCCATACGCATGACCGCACCTTTTCCAAACTGCTTTTCAATTTGCATTAAGGCGGCGCTTAATGCTTTTTGCTTATTCTCATCCATTATTTTAAAGCCCTAACCAAATATTAAAACTCTGCATTATCCCATAGCCTGATTCAAGCGCATAACAAAATTAGTTATTACCTTTTATTTAACCTAGAAACCGCAGTTAACCGCTATAAAACATTATAAGTGACGTAATATAAAATATAATGATCGTAAATGCTTGTCACCTGTTGGGTGACTCTACTCCGCTTCACGGTTTTGTGGATAAATCTGGGCACGAAATACCGCGTTACAGCTCTTGCCAAGGGCTACGGCCATTTCCTGCGAGCAGTGCCTTGTCTTTCACACTCAGATTTTCCACAAAATTCGTGCTCAACTGCGGTTTCTAGGTTTAAGAAAAACAATAGACTCAAATAATATTCTAATCAGAAAAAATAATTATTCACATGCCGTAAAACAGATTAAATGACTGGCGCATAGAGCATTTGCTTTAGTCCGCCTGCATCGCCAATTTCCCTGTATTTGGCAGGCCCTAACCGTATCAATATAGAGGTAAACTTTAGACAGCCTGTCGCCAGATAATCATTTCTTATTGAACAGAAAAAGCCAGCATAAAGCTGGCTTTTAAGATTTAAAATCTGGAATGTCTTAATTCAAATTAGAACGTCAACTGGGTACGCACAGTGAACTGTTGGATACCCGTTTCGGCATTAACACCATTACGTAGCACTGCTGAATCCTGAATATCAAATGCATAACGGTAATCAGCCATTATTCGAATATTGGTATTTAAATACCAGTTCAATGCCAATGTCATGGCTGTTTCTTCTCCACCAACTATATTGCCAGAGTTAAGATCGTTGCCATCAATTCGATAGGCTAATTCCCAAGCTCCCCATGTACCTCTGTCCCAACTAACTGGATTTTCTGGATGTAAACGGCCAAATTTACCATTTGATCCATTATATCTTCGCGATTCACCTGTTAGTGTCCAGGCGCCTTGTACATAATAAGCACCGAAGTCCACACCACTCAAACCATTTTCACGCGCCGACCAGTTATGCGCATATTCCGCTTGCAAAGAGAATGGCCCATACATATAAGCAGCTTCAATGTCTAATAAAGTTGAACCACTGACATTATCTATACTACCGGTATTAGTGAAATATACATTCGACATATTTGTAGATTCATACCTGTATTGATTGGTATGAGTACCAGCAGAAGTGTTACCACGATAACCGACGGATCCCCCTACATGCAGAACGTGTGTACTGGTCATAATCGGTGCATACGTTGCTCTGGAAGAAATTCCCCAGCCGCCATCACCTGCTTTAGCAATAGGTGCGCCATATGCACCCAACTGTGCAGACCAATTTTTAGCTTTAGATGAAAATCTCACACCCAGCGCACGATCAAACTGCGAAGACAATGAACTCACCAATGAACGCTCAGTGAATACAATATCATTAGAACTTTCTTGCAGCTCCAGACTTATGGCTTGCTTTTGATTACCGACTGTAACATCAAACCAGTCTAAGCCCCTATACTTTACAAATAAATCTTTTATGCTGACTTTATTCCCAGCAAAATCAAATTGTGCTTTGTAGTCAAAATCTGTCCACACAGTACCGGATGCATAAAGACGGGCGCGTCGAACTTCGAAACCTTCGGTAGGCGCAGGATCAAAATCACGACCGTTAGCACTAAAATTCGTATCTAACTGGATACGCCCACCCAATTTAAATTTAAATGCTTTATCTGCTGTTTCTACACGAAACCCTTTCTGATCCAGCTTGACTATAACATCATCACC
Organism: Methyloprofundus sedimenti; assembly: GCF_002072955.1. Classification (NCBI taxonomy): domain Bacteria; kingdom Pseudomonadati; phylum Pseudomonadota; class Gammaproteobacteria; order Methylococcales; family Methylococcaceae; genus Methyloprofundus; species Methyloprofundus sedimenti. The sequence goes on from NZ_LPUF01000002.1 coordinate 106,831, forward strand.
ACTTTTTTTAGTTGCTTCAGGCTTAACTTCAGCAACAGCCTGCTGAGTTAATTTATCATACTGAGTCTGATTAATAACACCATTTTTCAACAACACTTCATTTAAGCTCTGCCCTTCAGCAGCACTACTTCCAGCAGCTTTTTGTCGTGTCAGATTCTCATACTGAGCCGGAGTAATTGATCCGTTTTGTAAAAGTGTATCCAGTAATACGCTATCTGCGGCTTGAACGCTAACGCTTCCCAGGGCAGCAGAGATAGCTAAAGCTAATACTTTCCCTTTGTTCTTTGTGATCATCATTATTTTCCTAAATATCTTGAAGCAAGAATAAAAAACATACGCCATAATAAAAAAGTTATATGACAGAATGATGACAAATAAAAAATCGTAGCTAAAATACAACAAAGATAGACAGGAAAAACAACGAACAAAATGAGATGTGGATAAAATACAACAAAAATGACAGAAAATTCAGCCAGAAACTAATCTCACCCTTTATCATTTTTGTCAGCATGTTCACAAAAATTTACCTGATGGCCCATACCCCTCAGCCATATTCAAGCACGTTCGCCATTCCTGCATGTTGTTAGCAGGAATCTATAGGCCTAAGCAATAGATTCCCGATAAAAGACTAAGGGAATAACGAAGTCGAATTTTTTATAAATAACTGATATTAAGGCTTTGTTCATGATCGCTGAGCCGTGTACGTAATCAAGAAAATCTATGCAGCACCTATACAAACAACTTATCAAATTTAAGTATGTGCTTTAAAAGTGCTAACATTATGAAAAACCATTGAAAGCTCATGGAATAGCCTGACTTATCGAATATGACGGGCTTGAAATAGCTTTCCTGCTGAATGCTTTAATATAATCCAGCATGCTAATTTACTACCAGAAAGTCCCCGCCTGAATCTTATCTGACTTACCCGTCAAACGTTGCTGACTAACCTCTTTTAAATACTGAAAAATAACGCCAGCAGCTTGCTGTTCTTTAGCACCCCAGCTGGTTACTCGCCCGGCGCAATATTGCTGACGTAATAGCTTACAGACTTGCGCTGTTTTAGCTTGCGTTAAAGGCTCTATGTTTTGCCAGGCAAAATCATCTATACATAAAGTATTTTTGATCTGTCTGGTGTTTTCTAAAAAAGCCTGAACGGCAGCTTTGTTGCTGCGCGCCCACGTACGATCAAACACATAACCGATACTCGGTACACTGACCTGTATACCTAAGCCGTGCAAAATATCCGCGCCGGTCATTAATACTCGATAGCCCTCTCCTTGCATTTGGGCAGCATAATGCCAATAAGTCAATAAAGCATCCACGCGCTTATCCTGCATTTGCTGATTTAATAAAGGGGGTGCACCATAAACCTTCTCTATACTTGTAAAAATATCCATCTGCCCCTTTTGCTGCATCAGGACCTGTAACAGTAAACTGTTTTTATCCAGCTCTCCGCCAGCCACTGCCAGCTTCTTGTTTTTTAAATCCTGTAATTGCTTTATGGAACTATTTTCAGCAACAACTAATGCCCCCGAAGTATTTGAATAAGGATAAAAGCTATAATCCTTACCTAAAGCGCGCATACGTGACACCCAGATCCAGTCAGTAACAATCATATCTACAGCTCCTGACTGCAAGGCTATTTTCGCTGCTTGCGGGTTTGCCATTTTTATCACTTGCAATCGATAATGTTCAGTCTCCATTATCCCTGCCTGCTGCATTGCCGTTAATTCCCAATTAACGGTACCAAAGGCAAGCGCACCTAAACGAACCAGGGTTTTCTCACTGGCAAAACTAAACTGACTACTGAGTAACGTAAAGATTAAAAGTAATTTTTTATAGTTGATCATGATTATGAAAGATTGTTTAGAACAGTAGGCCTGAAACTGATAAAATTAACTCTCTATTATAGTCCCATCTATACAAAATCAAGTAATGCGCCACCCCAAACAAGCAAAACAATTAGTTGATCGTTTCGGCAGAAGCGTTGACTATGTTCGTATTTCTATTACCGATCGCTGTGATTTTCGGTGCGTATACTGCATGTCTGAAGAAATGACTTTCCTGCCTCGGGCACAAATTCTGAGTCTGGAAGAAATTTTTTTCTTGGCTAAATGCTTTACCGAACTCGGAGTCAGAAAAATCAGAATCACCGGTGGCGAGCCCCTCATACGGCGCAATGCCCTGGAGCTTTTACAAAAAATTGGTGACCTGCCTTTGCTCGACGAATTAGTGATGACCACCAATGGCTCTCAACTTGCAGCGAGCGCCAGCCAACTTAAACAGGCTCACGTCTCGCGTTTAAATATTAGCCTGGATACTCTGGATGCTAAAAAGTTTAAAGAATTGACCCGTACTGGTGATCTGAATATTGTGCTGAAAGGGATACATACAGCAATTAATACCGGCTTTAAGCGCATCAAGATTAATGCTGTTATTTTAAAAAATCGTAATCATCATGAAGTCATTGATTTAGTTCAGTTTGCCCTGGATTCAGGAATAGATATCAGCTTTATTGAAGAAATGCCTTTGGGCTTTATAGCATCACATAATCGTGCCGAGGCTTATTATTCTAGCGATCAGATACGTACTGATTTAGCCGCAAAGTTTACTTTGGAAAAAATAGACGAAACCACTGCAGGTCCCTCTGATTATTACCGGATTCAGGGCACTGCAACGAAAGTGGGCTTTATTTCTCCGCATAGCCATAATTTCTGCAGCACCTGTAACCGTGTACGGTTAACTGCTGAAGGTCGCTTATTACTATGTCTGGGCAATGAACATTCAATTGATTTAAAAACAGCCTTAAGATCACACCCTAATGATACGGATTATATAAAGCAACTAATGATTGATGCTATGGACATAAAACCCGAAAAACATGAGTTTAACTTGAACGAACAACCTATTATTATGCGTCATATGAATAGCACGGGGGATAAAATTGAGAGTCCTTTTTTTATGTCTATTAAGCCTTTTAATACTGGCCTGCAGCACATCCAGCGAAACACATATTAAACAATCCGAGTTATTAACATTACTACAATCTGAACAAGTCCCCATTATTATTGATGTTCGTTCCAACCGGGAATTTAATGCCGGACATATTCCTCACGCACAACACGTTCCTTTCTGGCAATCTTTCACGAGCGATGCTTTAGACAACAAGGAAAAACAAGAGCAAGTAATTTTATATTGCGAACACGGGCCGCGTGCTGGTATTGCTAAACTGGCTTACACACTCGCAGGCTTTAAAAAGATCCGTTATGTACAAGGTCATATGACTAGCTGGCGCAAAGCTGGCTTACCGATGGAAACACAATGAAACGATTTTTTTTATTGATTATAGCACTTTGGGAACAGCGCTTTAAACTCTATTTTTTTGCAGCACTGATCGGTGCATTAACGGGTGTATTAATCTTTTATCCTGTCTATGATTTTATTTTCTTTTATGAAAGCGAAGGGACCAGTGAAGACATACAGGTTCAAATAACGACCGCACTCGTTTATGTCTATAACCAGCTTAAAACCTCTTTAATGGGCGGAACACCAGCAAAGACAGTATTTCTTGGACAGGTAGGAGCCGTATTTGGTCTAATTATCGCCTTTATTTATGAGTTGCTGCATTGGCGCCTGCAAAGAATAGGCCGTTTAAGTAGTGAATTATCAGTTAATTTACATACTCTGATCATGCAAGGAGAAGGCCCGTCAGTCGAGTTTAAATCTTCATTACGTTGGGACTTAGAACAGAATAGAGTCAATCGCGCGCTGGAAACCGTTGTACTAAAAACACTTGCCGGCTATTTAAATAGCTCTATTGGAGGAACATTATTAATCGGAGTATCTGATAGCGGTCAAATCATTGGTCTGGAAAAAGATTATAAATCCTTAAAACGCCAGGATCAGGATGGTTTCGAACAGGCGATTATTACTGCCATCTCAACCCAGCTAGGTGCCGATCTATGCCAGTATGTTAAGGTGCTGTTTCATGTTGTAAACGGCAAACATGTTTGCCGCTTGATTGTTTTAGCTTCACCGCGTCCGGTTTTTCTAAATCAAGGTAATACACCAAAATTTTATTTACGCACCGGTGGTGGAACACGTGATTTGAACATACAGGAAGCTGTTGAGTTTATTGCGCATCGCTGGAAACGATAAAAGGGCACCCATATTTGTACAGTGTATAGCGAACTAAAACCCGCTATACAGTACACGCCCCTGTTATTGAATTTTTGCTTTTAAATTACTTTCAGCACCTACATATAAAGTGGTTTGCCAATTTTCTAATATAGTAAGTGCTTCCTTAAAATAGCGAATTGAAATAACGGTTTTCCCACCTGTTTGATAGAACAATGCATCGCCTCCACCACTTTTAGTGCGCGAAAACTTACTATTCCATTGCTCACCCAGACACTGGTTGACTAAATCAACTCCTTTGATGTAACTAGCCTGCGCTTCTTGTTGATTTGATTCATCCCAGGCACAAAAATAATTAGTTAAACCTGAACTCCATTCCCATACTTGACAGTTTTTTGCTAAAGGAAACACGCGTTCCGCGTCCCATATTTGCATGCTGTTACGCAGCCCCGTATTTTTAAGGCCCCTCTTAAACTGTTTAAAATTATCAGCATGATCAGTAATCAATTCGTTTAACCTGAGGCATGCTTCGGCATCACTTATTTCCGGTTCTGCCGGGCTAAAAATGGAACATGCACTAGTACTTAAAACCAATAAACTGATTATTAAAAACCGTTGCCTCGTATTTCTTTTTTTATCTATCATCAATGTCTCCTGTAAATCGATAACTATAAAGTAACATATCGCGAATTCAAGCAATTAATGCAACACCCTGTGATTTATTTATATCAACCCCCGTTATTTGGCAAAATACTTCCCATGGAGTTCTGTAATTTAACCCTTTTCTTGGACGATGATTAAGTGCTGTAATGGCACTATCAACCTCATCTTGAGTTACCTTATCCAAAGGTTCTTTTTTAGGGAAGTATTGCCTTAATAAGCCATTGTGGTTTTCATTTAAACCTCGTTGCCACGAATGATACGGTTTGGCAAAATAAGTGCCGCAGTCAAGTGTTTTTGCAATGGCTTCATGCCCACAAAACTCACGTCCATTATCAAAGGTAATCGTGTGAACCCAACGTTTAAAAGGCTCAAGAGCATTGATAATCGCCTCTTTCGTTAATTCAGATTCTTTACGCTCAATTGAGATGGCGAAGTTGAGCTTTGAGACCCGTTCAGTCAGCGTCACCAATACGCCTTTATGTCCTTTACCGATAACAGTATCTGCTTCCCAATCACCTAAACGCGTTTTATCATCAACCACTTGTGGTCGCTCATCAATATCAACACGGCTGGGTATCGTTCCGCGATAATCATTTTTTCCATATCGCTTACGATAAGGTTTGGCTTGATGCCTCAAATAAGTATACAAATCGCCACCGGCTGCTTTGTTAGCTAAAATATAACGGTAAATAGTCTCATGACTGACGGAGTCCTTACCTTGTTGTTTTAAGCGTCCTGAAATACAGTCAGGGCTCCATTTCTCTTTGATTAAAGGCGTTATTATCTGTTGTAACTCAGCCGTCATCTTGATGTTTTTGGGCTTATCAATATGGCGTTGTTTAGCTATTCTCTCAGCTTGCTTGTAACGATAACCACACTGACCTGTATTACGCGTAATTTCACGTCCAATAGTCGATTTATGACGCCCCAATGTGATGGCTATTTGATTCTTAGAAACGCCTTGTTTTAGTTGCGTATAAATGTAAAATCTTTCCTCTTGGGTTAGATGGTTAAACGTGTTCATTGAGCACCTCTTTTTAGTTTCAGGTTTTAGTCGACGGAAACTATACCATCTAACCCTTTAAAGAGGTGTTGCAGTTATTATATGAATTCGGGTATCTTTAGAATCCCCAAAGTATTCCAAAGTTATAATTGAAATCGTTTGGAATCGACTCCGTAGTATCATACTCATTACGTATATTGAACTTAATTGCCAAACCTTCAAACCAATCTATATCATGCTTCCAGTCAATATTTGTCAAATTTCTATATTGTCCCGCATCAGTCAGGCCAGGGTAAAAATAATTAGAAAATATAAATTGTTGCTTGGCGGTGACATGCCAGACTAAATTAATCCCAAGCAATGCCTCAAAACCCAGAATGTCTTTTTCTGTATAACCAAGAGAATTACGGGTATCTGTGATCCTTTTATCAAATTCAACAATACCGGTCCCCCCTAAACGACCTGAAAACTCCCATGTTTTGGTTTTAATAAATTGATACCCAGGACCCACTGATATTTGAAATCTACTTTTCCAGTCTTTAAATTCATCCCAGTCATAGGTTGACGATGCAAAAGCAAACCATTTATTATCTGGAAAAAACCAGTCTTTAGTCAGGACGGCATTGACTTTATTCTCACCGACAATATTATCTTCCGAATCAAGCAAATAAAAGCTCTTGAAATCCCAGCGATGGCTTTTATCTTCATAACGGGTATTAAATGCGGCACGAAAATTGGTATTAACTGATGATCCTGAAGCTCCCCTCAAGCCAATCTCTATGCTGCTATCCCAATCCTTAAACCAGCCCGTTCCCATAAACCCATCATTAACCTTTTCACCTTTAGCCAATTTAACATTATTTGCAGCTTCGACCACTTTTTCCTCTGCTTCCTGCACCTGCTCTTCCGCTAATTCGACTTGCTCCTCTGCAACTTCAGCCTGAGTTTGCGCCACAACAATTTTTTCTTCGGCAAGCATAATATCCTCTATTGCTGTCGTCATTAATGCTTGTTCAGCAATTTTGATTTCTTTTTTAGAAACCTTGACTTCAGCTTTCGCGACTTTAACTTTCTGTTTAGCGAGTTTGGCGTCACCAACAGCCTCTTTCACTTTTGCATTAGCGAGCCTGATATTTCTGGCAACTATGACCTTTTTATCAGCTGCATTAGCAGTATCAACAGCAGCGATAAGGTTTTGTTCAGCCATAGCGAGCTTAACTCTTGCATCTATTTCAAGCTGCTCCGCGTTAGTAACTTGTGCTTCATCAGCAAGCCTGAGGCTTTCTCTTACAGCAAGCAATCGTTTATTAGCCAAATCCACTTCAAGTTTAGCCAAGGGAATTGCTTCTCTGGCCAGTTTAGCAGCAATAATGGCTTTTCCTTCTTCGCCTTCCGGTAGCTTGGTAACATTGTTCAGATTTATGTCTGATAAGTTACTAATGTAAATTTTATCAATTGTTTGCTCACCCAATACCGGATGAGAAAAGCTAACAGTGGTATCTGTCTGGTAAGTAATGTCAACATCAAGACTATCGCCATTACTAAATTTTATCGACTGGGTATAAGCAGCAGTAGAAACTAATAAGGAACATAGGCATAGAACAAGCCGATTGTAATTCATGCAAATAAGAAAAAGTAATTTTTCGCTCAGTAGATTGAGACGTGAGCAATAGCATTGTTGTGCTTCAATGTGCTCTCAACACATTCAATAACAAACAACATCTGTACTTTACCCTGATTTATTTTTTTATCAGTAGCTCTACTAATAGCTGTTCATATATATCTGATAAAGGCTGCAAATCTGCTAGCGGAACATTTTCATTAATTTTATGAATGCTTTCATTCAAATGTCCTAGCTCAATCACCTCTGCTCCAGTCGGAGCAATAAAACGCCCATCAGACGTACCGCCCCCCGTGTCATCCAGCGTATCGATTCCTGTCACTTTTTTAATCGCTGCATGAGCCGCTTCAATTAATGCGCCGCCTGAGGTTAAGAATGGGTTACCTGACAAACGCCAGTTAATTTCATAGTCAAAATCAAAACGGTCAAATATCTCCAGTACACGCTGCTTGATCGTAGCCTCATCTAATTCAGTACAAAAACGTAAATTAAATTGCAGTTCAAGCTCTCCGGGAATAATATTTTCTGCACCTGTACCGCTATTGATATTGGAGACTTGCAAACTAGTGGGTGGAAAAAATTGATTCCCCTGATCCCAGACTTCTTCAGTAAGTGCGTGCAGCGCAGGGGCAAAACCATGAATAGGGTTATTAGCTATTGCAGGATAGGCGACATGCCCTTGCATACCTTTAACTATTACTCTGGCGCATAAGGAACCCCGCCTGCCGACACGAATCACATCGCCAATATGTTGATCACTAGAAGGCTCACCGACCAGACACCAATCTATTTTTTCATTGCGCTGTTCCAATACCTCAACAACCTTGACAACCCCATTGGTAGCCGGGCCTTCTTCGTCGCTGGTAATCATCATCGCGATTGCACCTTGATGATCTGGATACCTGGCAATAAAACGTTCAACAGCAGTCACAAAACAGGCGATGCCTCCTTTCATGTCTGCCGTGCCGCGACCGTATAAACGATGCTGTCGAATGGTGGGTACAAAAGGCGGTGAATCCCATTTTTCCAATGGCCCTGTAGGTACCACGTCAGTATGACCCAGAAAAACAAACAGTGGTTTATTACGACCACGTTTTAGCCATAGATTTTTAGTGTCGTCAAAGTCCAATTGCTCAGCTATAAAGCCAATTTTTTCCAGACGTTTTGTTAATAGATCCTGGCAACCCGCATCTTCAGGCGTTACCGATTCACAGCTAATAAGCTCTTCAAGTAAAACGAGAGTATCACTCATAATAATGTCTGGTAATTTTCGGCATTAAAACCAATTAATAATTGCTCGCCAGTATCTAATACTGGCCGCTTGATTAAGGTGAGATTTTCTAGCATCAAACTCGCAGCTTTGATCGCATTTAAATCAGACTTTTGCTGCTCAGATATTTGCCGCCAACTGGTACTGCGCCTGTTTAACAGGTTTTCCCATCCAGCTTTTTGAATAAAAAAAGCGAGCTGCTGCGCACTTAAACCATCCTCTCGAAAGTCGTGAAATTGGTATGCTATGTTATTTTTCTCTAACCACAAACGCGCTTTTCTGACGCTATCGCAATTTTTTATGCCGTATAAAGTAGTCATCGTCATCAACAATTAGTTTGTACAAACCTTGTTTCGTCCCAGATCTTTTGCTCTATAAAGTGCGTTATCAGCTCTTGTAAGTAATATATCTACATTTTGATCTTTTGCATAAGCAGCAACACCGAAGCTGCAACTTAAGTGAGCAAAATATTCAAACGGGTATTGGTCAATAATAGTTCGCAATTTTTCAGCCATCAATCGTCCACCTTTAAGCGTTTGCCCAGGGCATATAATTAAAAATTCTTCTCCGCCCCAACGACCTAAGGTATCAACGTCACGAATATTATTACTTAACAATTGCGCCAGTGCTTTTAAAGCATAGTCACCAACAAGATGCCCATATTTATCATTAATATTCTTGAAATGATCAATATCTATAATAATGATACTAAAATGATGTTGGTAACGTTGAGCCAGACTCAGAGCATCACCAATCTCCTGATCCAGCTTCATACGGTTATTAATATTGGTTAATTTATCGGTGACCGACAAATGCCTTAAGCGATAATTATGCCTTCTGATCAGTGCGTAACGATACATAAAAATCACAAAAAGCAGAAGCATGACACTTGCCACTTTAATCAATAGCTCATAATCAGTTTCTGATACGTATTTTATCGAAATCCAGTCATTGATAATCTCGCGTTGCTCATGTTCACTTAGCTGAGCAATGGCCTTATTAAAAATTTCGACTAATAAAGGCTCATCATTACGTGCGCCCATAGTCAGATTCAACTTTTGTGTCAATTTTCCGGCAATTTTTAATTCACCGATATATTGCTCTTGAAATGCATAGCTAACCTCAGGTAATGAAGCAATCATGCCATACAGCTGATTGCGACTGACTTTTTCCAGGCCTTCATCTAAACTTTCAACTTTTTCCAGATAAATATCGGGATATTGTAAACGAAGCAATTCAGCATAGTCATAGTCTTTTTGAATGCCCAGTTTTTTGTCCAGTACATCATTTATACCACCGATAAAATATTCCTGGTAGTTCACGGCAACCACCAAAGGAAAACTAAAGTAAGCCTGAGTAAAGTCAAGAAATTGCTTACGCTCTGGTGTTGGCATTACTAAAGAAAAAATATCGCACTGTCGCGGTTTACCCTGCGTTAGTTCCTCCAGCCAGTGACGATTAGGTAGTATTTCAATATGTATGTTCAGTTTGTTGGCAAACAACCGCATAAAATCAGCAACTATCCCTATATGCCGGCCTTCGTCAACCTTTTCATAAGGCATCCAGTCTGGGTCAACACACATAGTGATATGCTGCTTTAGTTGTAAATATTGCTGTTCTTCAACTGTTAACTGTAGTGTTTCAGAGTTATTTTCTGGTCTAAAATATTCTACAGCAAAAACCGATAACGATAATAAACCTATCGAGATTAATATTAGAATCAGTATGCTTTGAGTAAAACATCGCATAGAAAAAATCTGAATATAATTACAATGGATTATTCAATAACTCATCCAGCTCTGGTAGTGTGTTATCTTGTTTTCGACAAGACTTATAAAAATCAACAAATTCCATAAAGGCCTGTTCCAGATCGTCCAGGATTCCTTCTTCATTTTCCCGTTCATCCGGCAGTACATCAGGGGAGTCCAGGTATTCTTTTTGTAAAGCAACCTCACTGTTTATGGAGAGAATCGCATAGATAATAGCATTGCTAGAAAGTGTGTCTGACATCGGAGCATCCTAAGGTCGGCGTTGGTTGGGTAAGCCTGTCAAGTAAAGCGCAGTTAATACTGTATAATGATACCCGACATAAACTATATTTATATCAAATATCATTATAGCCAGTACTGCGTTAAAAAAACTTTAGCTAATCCACAATTATTTTGTTTAATCACGCAGTAATTCGTTAATACCTGTCTTGCTACGTGTTTTTTCATCTACCTGTTTAATAATAACTGCACAGTACAAGCTATGACTACCATCTTTGGATGGCAAGTTACCAGAAACTACTACTGATCCAGCTGGAATACGACCGTAGCTGATTTCACCAGTCATACGGTTAAAGATTTTAGTACTTTGACCTATATAGACGCCCATAGAAATAACTGAGCCTTCTTCAACCACAACGCCTTCTACGATTTCAGAGCGCGCGCCAATAAAACAGTTATCTTCAATAATAGTTGGTCCTGCCTGTAATGGCTCTAAAACACCACCAATACCCACACCACCAGATAAATGAACGTTTTTACCAATTTGCGCACAAGAACCCACCGTTACCCAGGTATCAACCATCGTGCCGCTATCCACATAAGCTCCGATATTAACATACGAAGGCATTAATATTGCGCCCGGTGCCACATAAGAACCATGACGTGCCACGGCATTGGGTACTACACGCACACCTGCTGCAGCAAAATCTTCAGGTGTATATGATGCAAATTTAGTTTCCACTTTATCGTAGTAACGTGTTGCTCCACCATCCATTACCCGATTTTCATTAATTCTGAAAGACAGTAATACTGCTTTCTTTAACCACTGATTAACCACCCATTCGCCACTGCATTTATCAGCAACGCGAGCCTTACCTGAATCGAGTAAATTAATTGAATCTTTAACCGCATTACGCACTTCATCCGAAACGCTAGTTGGAGAAATGTCGGCGCGATTGTCAAAAGCCTGATTTATGATTTTTTCTAATTGGTTCATCATTTGTCTATTTTAAAGAGTTAATAAAATTTTTAATTCGATGTGCTGCTTCTACGCATTCAGGTACGGGAGCAACCAAAGCCATGCGTACGTGATTCTTTCCCGGGTTAACCCCATTTACATCACGCGATAAATAACTACCCGGTAAAACGGTTACATTTTGCTGAGCAAATAATTGTTGTGCAAAATCAGTATCGTCGACCTCTGTTTTCAGCCACAGATAAAAACTGGCAGGCGGTTGTTTAACGTGGCAAACTGCAGACAAGATTTCAGTTACCGCCTTAAACTTGTCACGATAAAACTGTCTGTTCTCCAGCACATGCAGCTCATCCTGCCAGCCAGCGATACTGGCATACTGAGTCGGCACAGGCATGGCGCAACCATGATAAGTACGATACTTAAAAAACTTGCTCAAAATATCGGCATCGCCAGCAACAAAACCAGATCTTAAACCAGGAGCATTTGAGCGCTTGGACAAGCTGTGAAAAATCACACAGTTTTTATAACTGCTATGCCCCATTGCATCAGCTGATTGCAATAAACCTTGCGGAGGATTGTGTTCATCTGCATAAATTTCGCTATAGCACTCATCAGAGGCAATAACAAAATCATATTTAATCGCCAGGTTAATCAGTTTTTCATGGGTCGCCTGATCAATTACCATCCCCGTAGGGTTGCCCGGTGAGCAAATATACAGCAATTGACAGGCTTGCCAGGTCTGTTCGGAAACACTATCAAAATCAGGTAAATACTGATTATCTTCCAGAGTAGGCAAATAATAAGGTTCCGCCCCTGCCAATAAAGCCGCGCCTTCATAGATCTGATAAAAAGGATTAGGCATCAGCACTAATGCATTTTGCTGCCCATCAACCACACATTGAGCAAACGCAAACAAAGCTTCACGGGTACCATTTACGGGTAACACCTGTGTTTCGGGATCAGCTTGCACTTGAAAGCGCCTGATTATCCAGTCACTAATTGCTACTCTTAATTCTGCCAGGCCTTTAGTCGTAGGATAGCTGCCTAATGCCGCCATATTTTCCAATAGAGCACTGGTAATCACTTCGGGCGTCGCATGTTTTGGTTCACCAATAGACAAGGCAATATGCGCTTTATCTGCAGGCGGTATAATGCCCTGCTTTAATTGCGCTAACTTCTCAAAAGGATAGGGATGTAATTGCGATAAATGCGGGTTCATTCAAGATGCTTAAGTGTCAAATAACCCATTATTATATCATGGGCAGATGGTCTTTTTAAAAAATACCCGATACACTGCCCAAAAAACAGTAAAATATGCGTTTAGCTTTTCAGTTTAAGCAACAATAGAGATGTCTGCTGGAGGCTTCCCCTGCTCTATTATCTATTTTCAGACTTAAGTCAAAAACCTTTTATATCCCCCAACATCCCAATGACTAATCGCTTTATTCTCCTCATTACCCTTTTCTGTATCAATCTGACTTACACTCCCATGCTATTAGCACATGCAGGTGTTGACCATGGAGATAATTGTTTTGTACATCTGGCCGGGATGAAATTGCGCCTGGGCGGATTTCAAGCAGAATCCAAAATAGGCGGAGGTAAACATTTTTGCCATCTGTTTCCTGCCACCGGTGAGGTTATTTTTACTTTCGATGCCCTTCCCGACAGCCAGCTTAAGCAAAAGAAATTAAACTTAAAGCTATTAGCGGCTGCATCAGTCTGGGATATTTTATTTGACTTTGACAATTCCTTTAAGCAAACACTAAGTCAAGCTGATAACTCGTTAACTATTAAACATACAATTCCTAATATGGGGCTGTATGCTATGCAGGTTTCATTACAATCTGATGAATTAGAACCGAGTATTAACAACAGTCAGCGCTTTGTGTTTTTAGTTGGCTTTCCTATTATAAAAATACTAGTGTTAATCGGGTTTGGGTTTGTATTGGTATTAGCTTATGTGTTGCTTAAACAATTACAGGCCGGTGCAGCTAAGAAACATTAAAAAATTAGCCTGAACTGCATCAGGACATTATTTATAAAGGCCTTGTGATATCGGTAGCTAAAGCCTACTTCTCAGGTTTATTTTTTTAATACATGCCAGATAGTACCGACATTGGACTGTAATTTATCCAAACATAGAGTAATCGCCACTTCTTCAATGGCGGCCAGAACATAAATAAACACTGCAAATCTTAGTGGCCAGGCTATATCAGCGAGAAACAACGGATATAATGATGAGCCGAGAGAAACAGCGGCTATCTTCACTCCCCAGGTATGATAGCTTGGATAGGAACCGAATTTAATCATTCCCGATACTGCAGGAATCAGGTAACAGGCGATAATTGCATACAAATAATGATCCTCACGGTGGACAATTTCCGGCCATAGCCACCAGGTGCCAAAACCTATAGTCAAATAGGTCGCTAAATCAGCCCAGGTATCCAGCCGGGCACCAAACTGAGTTACTTGTCCGGTAAGGCGTGCAGCCAGACCGTCTAGTACATCAGTCAGAAATGCAAAAGCCAGCACCGCCATAAAAGGCAAACCATAACCATTCCATGCCAGGTATAACATAAGGGGTGCAGTAATAAACCGGACACTGGTAAGCAGGTTTGGCAATGTCAAGAATAGGGAGCTGTGTGTTAACTTCATGTTTTTGAGCTATTTCAGGTAATCTTTTAGAATGTTTGCCGATACACGCCGATACGACTGATTATTTAACTTAACCCAGAGATTAGTCACAAAATAACCATAGGGCATTTTGGGACCCTGATCGGAATAAGGAATTTCATGAAATGAACTTAATGCCTGCTGGTGATGGCCAATATGGTTCGCCAATCCAACCAGAGCATATTCAGATAAACTGGATTGATTGACCCAGGCCAGTGTTTTATCTGCTCGTCCCTGTTCAAGTCCCCAATGTTGATAATAATTAATAGTTTCCAGTAAACGCACTCCGGCAAGCGCCTGATATAAAAAAATAAACGCCGCAGCCCAGCCAAAAATCATTAAAATCCATAGCAATAGCATGATTTCAACTATCAGTCCATGTAATACCGAATTGGCTAACATTCGATAATGATATACCGGAGCATGTTCTAAACCCAGGCGTTTAAGCTCAAAATTCCAGGCATATTTAAAGTGACCGACCGTTACTCTTTTCCAGTATGTTTTAAAATCTTCGTCTCGCTTAGCTGTCGCAATATCTTGCGGAGTAGCCACGCTCAAATGATGCCCCTGCAGATGGGCTATCACAAAGTGCTCATAACAGACAGTATATAACAGCATTCTTCCTAATATCTGTTTGTGTCTTTGGCTTCGATGTATTAATTCATGTGCAACAATAAGCGCAGAACTGCCCGATGTTGTGCCCACCAGGATTCTTAACACAATCAAATTGACGCTAGAGGTGATAATGTCTGCAGCAGAACCCCATTGCAATTGACTGGCATAATTAAGCAATAAACCGATAATCAGGAATTGCAGGACAGCCAGAATATATAAAATAGCGTCATAAAACCCTGTAGAAACAAACTGCTTTTTTTTATTTAAATTAACTTTAGGACCAAGCCAGTCAAGTACTATCAATGACCACAGTGGGGTAGTCCAGATTAGCGCGTCAAGGGCATCATGGGGACCGGTGTATAAAAACCAGAGTACACAGCCGGGTAGAAAAAAGCTGCTTAGATATTTCAAATGGTCAAACATTGCCGACCTCAATTATTAACGTTGTATTGTATTTATTATTATGAAACGTTGTTATACTTCGCGCGGCCACAGATGCGGTTGTATATTTATCTTATCAGGATATTTGCTATCGCCTATGTTTTGCCCTGAATTTATTGACTAAATACCCGATTGGCAAATTCAGTTTGAAACGAGTCCCGACAAAGCGTAATGAAGCATAACCACTATAGATTCGCCGCCAGTGCCGGTCGAGCAATGCACGGTCAGCGGTATTATTAAAAATATCATCCATATGAAGCTGAATGGCTTTTTTTGCCAAAAAAGTATGTCCCGAAGCAGCATTATCAATAGAGATATGAATATTTGCAATGCCCGGATCGATACCCCAATAATTCCAGTCATCTACCAGGCTCATATAACTCCTGCCTAGACCACTTAATTCTATAGCCATATTCAAGCCTAATAATTCAGGTAAAAATTCTACGCTAAAGTGAGACAGTGACAACATATAAACTGGCAAATCAAAGGCACTATTGATAAAGCCCGGATGCTTAATGAATGCCTTGCTATATACCGTGGGAAGCTGAATCGATAGACTCTCTAGTAGTTGCTCAAAGATATGCGGGTGATTTTGTTGCAATCGACCATTACCAATCTCATCACAATAAATTTTAAACAAAATATCACAAATCTCAGGATTTATGGCTTGCAAAGCCTGGCTGTTTTGCAACCAGCAACCGTCAATCAAAATCATAGGTGCTATCTGTTCCAGCCCCCAGATATAAGCCTCTCTGGAAACTGTTGGTTGGCCTTGCAATGGCTGATAAGCACTCATTTCGCGTTGATAAATAGTCTCTATATAGCTATCGAACTGTTGATGCGTGTAATGCTTAAAGGGCAATGAATTAAGCCAGGTACACGCACGCAACAAGTTACGCGCTTTGGTTCGGGCAATGGGCAATACATCTGGAAATAAATCCGCATTGAGCAGGTAATAATACAGCTTTCTATTGCTTAGTTTTGCATATTTTTTTTGCGTCTGCTTGATCAGCAATGTTGGTTTATAGTAACTTGCAAATGATTTTTTCGGTTCCTCAACTATATTCATGGAACCTTTATTTGGCTCACTATTCAACCAGTTTTTTAGAATATCCAGTTCGAACTGATCCAGAACACCAAACATAGGTCCGTTAAAATTAAACAATTTCAGTAATGGGCTATCGAGTGGTTTTTGTTTATTAATATAGCCTGATTGCATTAATGCCTGCAGAAATTCGTGGCTATTTGCTGGCAGTTCAGCAAACCACATATCCAGCTTCTTTCCTTGCACACAAATATTCTGATGATGACCCATCGCGGCTGATGCTTTTTGTTGCAATAGCCGGGTAACTGCCTGGTTTGTTGATAGGGGCGTTTGTAAAACGTGTTGCAGACGATCCTTGCAGATCTTCATTTGCTGATGATAAAGCCAAAACCCGCTTTGTATGCGTTGCCATAATTGTTGCTGTTGCTCGGGAAATAAATCCAGATAGCTTGATATGCACGCTTGTAAAGGAAATAACTGTTGCTGTATTTGTCGCTTACGTAGCGTAACAAAAGGCACCAGCAATGACTGCTCTGGAAAGCAAATCTCAAGTAATGCAGGCATCTGACAATAAGCCAGCGTAAAGCCAAGAATTTCAGCAAATAACACTCTGGGAAATCGTGCCATAGCAAGCTGAATACTGGCAAAATCAAATATCTCCAACATCAAACCGGCTTGCTGGCAATACTCATAACTGTGCAGAATGGGAGATTTATAACCACTACTCAGAAGCAGTGCACGGTATAATTGATGAAAATTTCCCCCGTTCTGCCCTGCCTCGGCTAGCTGCAAATAAACTGCCATCAATTGCACCGTCGTTGCGGATTGACTACAGGAAATCTGAGCGATATTTTGTAACCAGTCAGGTTGAGTCAAGTGTATGGCTGCCAGCTGATTTATTAGTAGGTAAAAATCATCCTGGGTCTGTAGCGCTTCGGGTAACGGGGATATTTCTGGAGCAATTAAAGTAGCAAGCGATTCTTTGCCATATTCATCGATTTCGAAAGGCGCATAAGCAAGACTGACCTGATTTAGATGCCAGGCAAGAAAATCATAGGCATCAGACATGACATGTTGATTATTCCCGGACTGATTCAGTTGATAAAATAATTCCCGTGCATCGTCAAACTGGCTATGTCTACCCTCTAATTGCCGGGTAAATAATAAACCTAAAGCAGGATCATAAGCATGGTCAAACTTATTCATGACGCGGTTTGCAAATTAAATAATCATTAACCACCAGCGCATCAAGACCGGTGCTCAAAAAAACCGCGAGTGCATCGTCCAAAGAATGAATCAGCGGTTTGCCCATGACATTAAAACTGGTATTTAATAGCATGGGGATCTGAGTTTGCTGATAAAAGCAGTTAATCAATTGATAAAAACGCGGATTCCAATCTTGTTTGACGGTCTGCAAACGCCCGGTACCATCAACATGACAGACGGCCGCTATGTGTTCCTGCATGTTTTCTCGAATACGCAGAGTTTTAT
The DNA here is from genome assembly GCF_002072955.1 of Methyloprofundus sedimenti. Classification (NCBI taxonomy): domain Bacteria; kingdom Pseudomonadati; phylum Pseudomonadota; class Gammaproteobacteria; order Methylococcales; family Methylococcaceae; genus Methyloprofundus; species Methyloprofundus sedimenti. The sequence goes on from NZ_LPUF01000002.1 coordinate 124,754, forward strand.
CCATATACGGGGATTCATGATAATGCTCAAAAAACTCTTCGGCATGTTCATGCAATACCGACGGCGCGAAGGGTCGAAAACTTTCCCGAAATTTCACTTTTTGATTGATATTATCCTTGGTCGCTGCAAATCTTGGGTCTGCCAGAATGGAACGATTACCCAGGGCACGCGGACCAAACTCTGCCCTACCCTGTACCCACCCAATCAGTTGACCCTGTGCCAGTAAGTCAGCTGTAGCTTCACAAATACTATCCGGTAAATACTGGATATTTAGAGCACGATTGTATTGAATTAAGTTTTTCACCGCGTTATCAGGAATTGCCGAACCTAAATAAGCAGATTTAATAGCCGCATCAGCAAGCGCTAAACCGGGGTGTTGACAATGTAATGCAAGCCATGCAGCTCCTAATGCAGTGCCATCATCGGCCGGTGCAGAGGGAATAAAAACCCGGTTAAAATCAGTGCGCTCTTTTATCTGTCCATTAAAAGCTGAATTTAAAGCACAGCCTCCGCCTAATGCAAGGTTTTGACTGCCGGTCTCATGCTGTAGATGCTGCAATAACTTAGTCATCAATTCAGCAAAAAAATATTGCCCTGTAAACGCCAGATCTGCAGCTTGTTCTATAGGATCCTGATCATGTCGTTTGAATTTTTCCAGCGCCGCGATGCTGGTAAACAGGCTATTGGATTGATGCAGGCAATCAAAGCCCTTGACAGTAATAGTGTTTTTTAACAGCTCATAAAGCGCCTGATTGAGCTGTCCATAAGGAGCCAGGCCCATGACCTTCCATTCTTCTCCTTTAAGCCAGTCAAAACCGCATAGCTCAGTGACTTTCATATAATAAAAGCCAATACTACCTGTGCCTCGGGTTTCATACAGGCAGTTTAAGCGTTGATCTTTGAAATGATAAAAGCCCATAGAGCCATTTTCACCAAAAGAATCGATCACTGCACAGGCGGAGTCAGAAAACGGACTGCTGTAACAAGCAGTCGCGGCATGGGTTAAGTGGTGATGATAATCAACAAAGGATATTGTGCAGTCAGGATAATATTCGGCAATAATCCGCGCTAGATTAATCCCGCCACTGTCAATATGATTACGCTGACTGGCAATCATATGGTGCAGTTGATAATTTTTAAGTGGGGAACGCAGTTTTTTTATGCCTTTTTTGTTTAAACCAGGAGCCGTTAAACACCCAAGTGCAGCAATAATATTCTCATATAAAGGGCGTTTTTTGCGCCAATTGCTGGCAATCACAAACTCACCCGGACCTGGACAGTATTGCTGCAGCAACTCCTGCACACGCAGTAAAGGATCAGCCGGACAATTTAAAGCACGCTTATTCTGTAAATAGCGCTCCGTTGCTTCAGCAAACAGTACTTTACCCTGCTCATCAATAATAGCCAAAGCGGGATCATGATAGGTAATTGATAGGCCGATATAGTATTTTTTCACTGCTTATCCCGAAAGTATAAAACATACTGCTGACACTGATAATATCATATTCAAGTAGCTAAGTTCATAGCCGAAAAAATCACCCACCTTCATTTTGAGCAAATTTTGCAGAATTAAAAAAAACATTCATAATAGGACTACAATTACAAGCATATTAATAATTTCATACCCGGTCACTATACCAGGCAGTCTGTTAAGTGGTGCATTAACCTGCAGATTATCTGACACGGGTGAACTTGGAGCACAGACCTGCTTATTTATACTTCGTGCGGCCACGGATGCGGTTATCTAGTGGCCGTACGAAGTATAGATTAAGTCATAAGCAAAATAGATATAGCATTAATTATTCAACATAACTTACAGCATCACTCGATCAATAAACAGGAAAGATCATGAACCCCGGTTTCTTTAAGTATCTTATACTCATCTCCCAGTTTGAGATAAAAAGGCTATTTACTACCCGCAAAGGCTTCCTATACCTGATGACTTTTGCGGTTATCTGGTATTTTATTTTGCTATATCCTATTCGCTTTGCTTCCGATTTTCTTGGTCAGCAACAGAATACACCTGAAAGCAGCAGTTTTTTTCAGTTTATTGGCTTTGGATCATTACTGGATTGGAAAATACCTGAACTTGGCGTGTACTGGCACTTTTCTCTGATTCTTTTTCCTTTACTCACGGTCATGAGTTCTGCAGACCAGACTTGCTCAGACAGGGGACGTGGAACTTTGCGTTTTCTTTGCTTGCGCGTAAGTAGAGACAGTCTGTTTTTTGGCCGCTTTTCAGGTATTATGCTGATTCAGGCTATATTAATATGCACGAGTTTATTAAGCACTGTAGCTCTTATTACATTTCGAGACGCTACCATGTTACCTGTCGCCTTCAACAATGCTATGGCAATATTCATTAACTTATTAATAGCTTTACTACCCTTCACAGCCATGATGGCCCTACTGTCTGCCACAGTTCAATCGGCTCGGCAGGCAACAGTATGGGCGATTTTAATCTGGAGTTTTCTTGCAGGAATCATAACTGTTTTATCCTCGTACCTGCCTGCTTTGTATAATTTGAAATTTATGATTCCCGGTTATCAAATGTCTGCACTGTCACAACTGACAGAATGGCAGGCTTTGCAACTGGCTTATATTCCCTTACTCCAAACCATAGCGTTATTGACTCTAGGTCGCTGGGTCATGCAAAGACAAAGCTTATGAACTCTCCTATTATAGAATGCCATAATCTTAGCTATAACTATTCGGGCAAAACAGCACTCAGCAATATCAGCTTTGTTTGTGATTCAGCTGAGCCGATTGGCTTAGTCGGTCCAAACGGTGCGGGTAAAAGCACCCTACTCAGTATTCTTTGTGGTTTTTTGCCAATTACTTCGGGCAGTGTGACATTATTTAATCACCAACCTGGCGCATCAGCGCTGAGTGGTAGAGTCTCAGCTTTGCCTCAGGATGCACAGCTAGACCCGGCATTCTCGATTGGTGAACAACTCGCATTTTATGCGCGTTTGCAAGGTTTAAACAAACAACAAGCCAGACGCGAAGCAAGCAGAGTTCTCGAAGCAGTAGCACTTAAGGATGTTTTAAAGGAAAAGCCTAATGCTCTCAGTCATGGCATGGCAAAGCGCGCAACGATTGCTCAGGCCTTAATTGGTAAGCCGGAGTTAATACTTCTGGATGAACCCACAGCTGGCCTGGACCCGGTTAATACTCGAAAAATCCGCACTATAATAGCCGATTTATCGCCCTCCACAACCTTTATTATCAGCTCGCATGATCTTGCTGAACTTGGCCGTTTATGTCAGCAAGTATTACTGCTGGACAAGGGTATCATGAGCACAATGCAGTTAAATACAACAGAAAACGATAGCCCTACCCGGTTTATTACCTTGCAAATGCTGTCCTGTCCTGCCGCCGATGTAATGGCAAAGTTCAAACAAATAGCGGGCATTGTGCAGATTTCTAATTCGCAAAAAAATGAATTTATTATTGAATATAAAACCGCAATAGAACCCAAGATGGATCTAAAAATTCTTATGTGTATTAGTGATAATAACTGGCAATACCGTCAGCTTAGTCAGGGCAAAACTCTGGAAGAAAAGCTGTTCTTTACAGAGTCATAAGCACCCGGAAAAGCGGACTATACTCTTTGGCATTAGTTCGATATATTTGATCTTGATAAAAGTTGGTACTGGTCGCTTCTATTGTGCTTCAAGAAAAAGCAGATTTGAATACACGCATGAGGAACTAGCATTAATTAAATGGCAGCATACTCGCTTACAAGCTCCAGTCGAGGGGATTTACCGGATTCATCAATTCAATACTGACATTCACCAAAGCGGGAAGAACATAATCAAGCTGTGCCTGATCTCTTGTTTTCCATTAGTGTTTTATTCTCAACTGTCGTAAGCTTAAAACGACCAAGGTTAATATCGTCAGCGGGATAATAGCATGTAGTCCCGTAGCCAGATATTCACGGTAAGCTGAATTTAACACCAACCAAAGCATGTAAACCAAATAATACCCGAGAAATACCAGGCCTTCCCAGCGTGAAATCAAGTAGCCCGTAAAAAACACGGGTAAACACAGCATAGCAACTGCAATCATAGCGGGTATGTCAAAAGCCAACGCTTCAGTTGCGACTAGAACACCGTCAGGAGCCACTAATGCGCTTAAACCGATAACGCATAGAATATTAAAAAGATTACTGCCTACGACATTGCCTACAGCAATATCCGTTTCGCCTCGAAAACTGGCGACGATAGAGGTGGCCAATTCGGGCAAGGAAGTACCTACTGCGACAACTGTAAGGCCAATGACTAAATCACTAACAGCTAAAGCGTGCGCAATTGATACTGCGCTATCAACCAGCCATTGAGAGCCTAAAACCAGTAAAACCAGGCCCAACACAATGAGTATTATATCTTTAAACAGCGTATTTTTAGTTTGTCTAAATTCGGCTGCATATTCTGCCTGAATCACTGCATTCTCTCTCCTGCTGCTACGTATTACATGCCCCGTATAAGTCAGCACCATTATAAATAAGGTTAGACCTTCTACACGATTAATACTGCCATCCAGTGCAAAAATATAAAGCAATATAGATACACCTATCATAAAGGGTGCATCACGCCGTATCAATCGTTGCGATACAACCAAAGGCGCAACCAATGCAGCAATGCCTAAAATTAACAACACATTGGCAATATTACTGCCAACAACATTTCCTATTGCAATATTTGCACCAGCCTGGCCTATCAACGCAGAGCGAACACTGACAGCTAATTCTGGCGCACTGGTACCGAATGCCACCACGGTTAAGCCGACGACCAGCGGTGAAACACCAAAAGTAGCAGCTAATCTAGAAGAGCCACGTACTAACGCTTCAGCGCCACCCACCAAAAAGACTAAACCGAGCACAAATAAAACGAGAGTAAGATTATCCATAAATACGCATATAAGAAATGAGGAGGTTTGGCTCAAGAACCAAGAACATCAACAGTTAGCGGGAACTCATACTGACAGGCAATGACATTAATGTCAGCCAGCTTGATTTCTATAATTATTAAGCACCCAGGTTAGTTAGAGTCTGCTCAATTCCAGAAAAATAAGCGCGATAGGCGGCAATGATTGAATATGCCATCCAGACTGCAATTGCCATATAAATTAAGCGAGGAATCCATTCAGCGAGCATTTCTTCCTGTATGCTAATCGCTTCCGCTTCTAGCCTCGCAAAATGCAATAAGCTAGTAGCTAATGTTCCGCTTTGCTCACCGATCGCAATTATTTGCAAAGTGCTTGATTTGAATTCCTTAATTTGCATCAAGACCCCAGTTAAACTACAGCCTTCCTGAATCGAAAAACCCGCTGTTCTAATCCGCTGCGCCAAAAGTGCATTCTTCACAGTGTTGGCTGCTTTCGGCAGTGCCTCCAGCATTGGCACACCTGCATCCAGCATCAATCCCAATATTAACAGAAATTCTTTGATTTGTCTGCGTATCAGCCAGTGGGCCAGCAGCGGTAATGTTAATTGTAATTTGAAAATGCTCCCCCGTAGACCGATAAAACGTAAAGCTCCTTCCGTCAACCAGAAAGGAAGTTGCCAGACTATATACAATAATATCAATATAAAAACGAATACTCCGAAACTGCTAAAGATGTAATCTATCATAGTAATACTACCGGTAAATAGAGCGGGAACCGGATGAATTAGCAATGCTAAAAATAAAATACTCAAAGGTAAAAATAACTGTGATTTTACCTTTCTAATATGCCTGGCTTTATCTCCATAATACCTCGCGAGCTGCTGGTAAATATCAGCGAGTTTACCCCGCTGATCTCTCCAACTGTGATTAATGCTCTGTCTAGCTGATTAAAGATGCCTACTTGATAACCTGACTCTGCAATAGATCGACCCGATTTCAGGTATGTGATTGCTTGGTAGCATTTTGCACTTAGCTTGCTTCCCGTTTCGATTAATATTTTAAATGCCAGCACATTAGAAATACCGGCTTCTTCCATTCTGGCTAAATGAAGATATAAATCAGCCAGCTGAGTAATATCTGGTGTTTGTTTATGCTTAACTTTTGACATGCGTTACCTTGATCTTGATAATTCTCTGAATTTCCTGCTAGCAACACCTCATTTATTCACTCGCCTCAATAGTCATTTTTCCGTCAAATTGAATCACTTTGAATCGTTTCAACACAGTCATGCCAATTAAAACCTGATCCAACGTATCCAGAATAACAGCATGTGTATTGTATCAAGTAATCGTTCCTATTTGCAGTGACGGGATAATGGTCTGATGGGACTTTACGTTACCAGCGGCTGTTTGACTGATGACCGGCATACCAAATTTTAGCCCGGCTTGTTGCGCTAATTTTCCAGGCACGGCAACTGAAGTTGCCCCGGTATCAATCATGAATTCCATTGGATAATTATTTATCATTCCAGCCCCAGAGTAATGCCCTCTTCTATCGGCGGAAATAGTAATACCTTTTTCGGTAATCTCAACTGGATTTTTATACAACAATTGTTGTATAAAATCATTCGGATGCTCAAGCGCATAGCTAGGAGACTGCCTGCTCAATAGATTATCCGCTAACAAATAAAGCGCAACAAAGGATAAGGCAACTAATAAAATAGGGTGTTTCATTGTGTATGCTGATTTAATGTAGTCATGGAATGGCGCTTGCGTATTCTTCACATTGTGCTGAATTTAAAGCTTCAATTTGCGAGCTGACAAAAATGGCTATTACCTGCTTGATATAATGACATAGATTCATCTTAGAGGGTCATCTATAATTAACTTGGTTGCCGAACGAATATTGAAAACTCTACGGCAATACTGACTTGATAAATTCCTGACAATGTCCGCATACCTATACATTTCCTTTATTAACGGTGACAAAGAATGAACGAGAACAGAGTAGCTACCCTTTTAATTGTAGATGATACCCCTGAGAACATCGATGTCCTTAATGGCATTCTTAAACAGGAATATAAAATAAAGGTTGCTTCTAACGGTGAAAAAGCACTCAAAATAGCCCAGTCTGAACCTGCTCCCGACCTGATTCTTTTGGATATCATGATGCCGGAAATGGACGGCTATGAAGTATGTAAACGCCTTAAAGCAAATTTCGTGACGGCAAAAATACCGGTTATTTTTGTAACTGCAAAAGGCGAGACAGCCGATGAAAGCCTGGGGTTTGATATTGGTGCTGTGGATTATATTACTAAACCCGTTAGCCCTCCACTAGTGCTGCGTCGCGTCCGTACACAGCTTTCGCTTTACGATGAAAAGCGCTTATTAGATGAAATGGTTAAAGAACGAACTAAAGAACTGGAAAAAACCCGCTTACAAATTATTCAACATTTGGGTCGTGCTGCTGAGTACAAAGATAACGAAACGGGTATGCATGTCATCCGTATGAGCCACTATGCAAAATTACTGGGACTTGCCCACGGCATGTCAGCTGAAGAAGCTGAGCTATTACTTAATGCAGCGCCTATGCACGATATAGGAAAAATTGGCATTCCCGATAGAATCCTTTTAAAACCGGGAAAACTAGATGCTGCTGAGTGGGAGATTATGAAAACGCATCCGCAAATGGGTGCTGAAATATTAGGCAGCGATAGCTCCGTATTACTCAATTTGGCACGTGACATTGCCCTTACTCATCATGAAAAATGGGATGGCTCCGGGTACCCAAATGGATTAAAAGGAGAAGAAATTTCAATACACGCACGTATCGTTGCAATTGCTGATACTTTTGATGCTCTTACGACGGTCAGACCCTATAAGCATGCATGGCTGGTAGAGGATGCAATCAATCTGCTAAAGAAAGGTGCGGGCTCAGATTTCGACCCCGAACTGGTGGATAAATTTTTAAGCATCATGCCACAAATTATGGAAATAAAAGATCAATACGCCGAGATTACTGTTGAGTACTTAGAGTAACTGAGTTAGATCATTAAATCTTTCCACTAATATTTGCAACTTAAATACAAGCTGAGATTGGTCTATATAATCCCCGAATTCATATAATAACTGCAACACCTCTTTAAAGGGTTAGATGGTATAGTTTCCGTCGACTAAAACCTGAAACTAAAAAGAGGTGCTCAATGAACACGTTTAACCATCTAACCCAAGAGGAAAGATTTTACATTTATACGCAACTAAAACAAGGCGTTTCTAAGAATCAAATAGCCATCACATTGGGGCGTCATAAATCGACTATTGGACGTGAAATTACGCGTAATACAGGTCAGTGTGGTTATCGTTACAAGCAAGCTGAGAGAATAGCTAAACAACGCCATATTGATAAGCCCAAAAACATCAAGATGACGGCTGAGTTACAACAGATAATAACGCCTTTAATCAAAGAGAAATGGAGCCCTGACTGTATTTCAGGACGCTTAAAACAACAAGGTAAGGACTCCGTCAGTCATGAGACTATTTACCGTTATATTTTAGCTAACAAAGCAGCCGGTGGCGATTTGTATACTTATTTGAGGCATCAAGCCAAACCTTATCGTAAGCGATATGGAAAAAATGATTATCGCGGAACGATACCCAGCCGTGTTGATATTGATGAGCGACCACAAGTGGTTGATGATAAAACGCGTTTAGGTGATTGGGAAGCAGATACTGTTATCGGTAAAGGACATAAAGGCGTATTGGTGACGCTGACTGAACGGGTCTCAAAGCTCAACTTCGCCATCTCAATTGAGCGTAAAGAATCTGAATTAACGAAAGAGGCGATTATCAATGCTCTTGAGCCTTTTAAACGTTGGGTTCACACGATTACCTTTGATAATGGACGTGAGTTTTGTGGGCATGAAGCCATTGCAAAAACACTCGACTGCGGCACTTATTTTGCCAAACCGTATCATTCGTGGCAACGAGGTTTAAATGAAAACCACAATGGCTTATTAAGGCAATACTTCCCTAAAAAAGAACCTTTGGATAAGGTAACTCAAGATGAGGTTGATAGTGCAATTACAGCACTTAATCATCGTCCAAGAAAAGGGTTAAATTACAGAACTCCATGGGAAGTATTTTGCCAAATAACGGGGGTTGATATAAATAAATCACAGGGTGTTGCATTAATTGCTTGAATTCGCGATCTTTCAGAATTTAGTCATTTTCAGATATAAAAAAGGCCCGTTGCTTTACAAACAACGAGCCCTGTATTGACTTGCTAACTTAGATCAAACTAGCATAAGCAATAAATACTTTAGAAATTATGATATTTTGCTTTAACTTTTTTGAAACGTTCAACTGCTTGTTCCATCAATTCTTCAGCTTTTTCATGTTGACCTTTTTTATAGGCTCCACGAGCTTTAGCAACTTTTCCAAGCGCTCTATCACGATCAGCTAACACGACAGAACTTTCAATTGTTTTAGCAGTTTGCTTAGTTTTCTTAAGTAACTGCATAACAGTCTCTTCATCAGTACCATCTTTCATAGCTGCTAATGCCGCTTCTGCTGCATCAACAGTGTCTGTAAGTGACTGCTCAACTTCAGCCTGAGTCTGATTTTCTACCTTACCTGCAGGTTTTGCCATTGCAGAAGGAGCCGCTGCAAGCATTGCAAAGCTAACAAAAAAAGCCAGTACTAATTTTTTCAATAAATCCATATTAGATTTCACCTTATGTAAATGATTATTATAATGTTGATGCATAATTAAATCTTACGCATGGTTAATATAATAACATAAATGAGGAAAAATAAATTTTAAATATTAATAACTTATAATATTTCAGGTTATTTATTATTTCTAACACTTACCCAGCAGTAATTCAAATATTCAACATGAAATCTGTACCTTATCCGGCTAGATTATATTGCTTCGGAATTAAACCCGGAACAGATAAGACGATGTTTATGCAGGAATTAACCCTTCACCGACAGTGACTACTTTAAGCGCATTTGTGCCACCTTGTTGCCCAGTTAAATCACCCTTAGTAATAATAAAGGTATCTCCTGTTTCGGCATAATTAAATTTCTTTAACAGTTCAATAATTTCCCTGTTCAGTTGCACATGATCTTGATCTTTTAATTCATAATAAATAGGTATAACACCACGATATAAAGTAACCTTGCCTAAAGTCTCTTCATGACCACTAAATGCAAAAATAGGCAAACCTGACTTGATGCGAGACATCCACAAAGGCGTTGAACCTGACTCAGTCAGCGCCACCAATCCTTGTATATCTGTATGATTAGCCAAATACATTGCCGCCATAGCGATCGCCTCGTCTACACGATTAAAACGCTGATTAACCCGATGTTTAGACACGCTGGCACCATGCTGCTGATCTGTTTGCATACAAATACGCACCATCGCTTCAACAGTTTTTACTGGATACTTGCCGGCTGCCGTTTCCGCTGAGAGCATAATCGCATCAGTACCATCTAATACGGCATTTGCGACATCAAAAACTTCGGCACGGGTTGGAATCGGATTGTCGATCATTGATTCCATCATTTGTGTTGCAGTAATCACCGCGCGGTCTAGTTGTCGTGAACGCTTAATTAGACGCTTTTGTGCAGCAGGTAAATTAGCATCCCCAATTTCCACACCTAAATCGCCACGCGCAACCATAATGACATCAGAAGCAAGAATAATTTCATCCATAGCCTCCATCGCTTCAGCCCGTTCAACTTTAGCCACAATACCTGCATAACAATCAACATCTGCAAGTAATTTACGTGCCAGATGCAAATCATCTGCACATCGAGGAAAAGAGACAGCCACAAAGTCCGCCTTAATCTTGCCAATAGTAATAATGTCTTCTTTATCTTTATCCGTTAGCGCAGCGGCTGATAAACCTCCACCTAAAAGATTAATCCCTTTATTATTGGATAAATCCCCGCCGACGATAACGGTACAGTGAATACGTCCATCCACCACATTAACAACATCTAACACTACTCGGCCATCATCCAGCAGTAAACGGCTACCTTCTTTTACTTCATTTACTAATGCCTCGTAAGTAATACCGACCTGAGTATTATCGCCCGCATTTTCATCCAGATTAATATCTAAAGCGAAGTCTTGTCCTTCATCTAGCCATACTTTCTTGTCGGCAAAACGCGCGATACGGATTTTTGGCCCTTGCAAGTCTGCCAGAATACCGACTCTACGACCTGTCTTTTTTGATAAGGCACGAACTGTATTTGCTCTATCTATATGATCTTGAGCACTACCGTGCGAGAAATTTAGACGTACTACATCAATCCCGGCATAAAACAGTTGTTCTAAAACGCCTGGAGCATCAGTCGCAGGTCCAAGGGTTGCTACAATTTTCGTTCTTCTAATTTCAGACATATATGGGGGTGGGGGTTATTAAGTTAACTATACAATGTAGTAATTCAACCACTGAAATAGTTGAATAATTTCAATGTCTATAAAGCGGGGTTTATCACTCTAAACTAGCGGTAGTCGCGGAGAGACAGGGCGAACTAAAGTCCGCCCTGCATCCGGCACAAGCAAATAAGGTGTTTATTTTGCGTTCATTAAGGCATGAGTCGTATCTAACATACGGTTTGAAAAGCCCCATTCGTTATCATACCAGGCAAGCACTTTAACTAATGTACCATTAACCACTTTAGTCAAACTTGCTTCATAAGTAGATGATGCTGGATCATGATTAAAGTCCATTGATACTAGAGGCTTAGTATTAATATTCAACACACCTTTCAATGGGCCAGCCGAGGCCGCTACCAATAACTGATCAATTTCTTTTTTAGTTGTAGCTCTTGAAGCAACAAAAGTTAAATCGACCACTGAAACATTGATAGTGGGTACACGCATTGCGAAACCATCTAATTTCCCTGCCATTTCAGGCAAGACTAGGCCAACCGCTGCCGCTGCACCTGTTTTTGTAGGAATCATTGATTGAGTCGCTGAACGCGCACGACGTAAATCCGGATGATACACATCCGTTAACACTTGATCGTTAGTATATGAATGGATTGTAGTCATTAACCCGCTTTCAATTCCGATACCATCTATCAGTGGCTTTACTAACGGAGCAAGACAGTTTGTAGTGCAGGAAGCATTAGAAATAACCGTATCAGATGCTTTTAAAACATCATGGTTCACACCATAAACAATTGTTGCATCAACATCATTGCCACCCGGTGCTGAAATAATGACTTTTTTAGCTCCCGCCGCAAGATGAGCTGACGCTTTTTCTTTAGTGGCAAAAAAACCAGTACATTCATGTACTACATCAACACCTAGCTCGGCCCATGGAAGTTTTGCTGGATCTCTTTCTGCTAATACTCGAATTTTATCGCCATTTATAACAATATATTCACCTTCTACACTGACTTCAAAAGGAAATTTTCCATGCACAGTATCATATTGCGTCAAATGCGCATTCGTTTCTGCATTACCCAAATCATTAATAGCAACAACTTCAAACTCACCTGTACGGTTTGTTTCATACACTGCACGCACAATATTACGACCAATACGACCATAACCATTAATTGCAATTTTAATTGCCATTGATTGTTCTCCTTGAGATAAATGTAAAATGTATCCACAGCTTAATTGTAAGTGCAGAAATCCTTCAAACTATACCAAATTTTCAACGGGTTCGTCTATGGAATTTAAAACCTAATATAGAATAAAAATGAATAATTCAGAATTAGCCACCTTCTTTCCTGCATTGCAGCTCAAAATCGCAACAAGCAGCCGAACACATATTATTTATCAAATATGAATTTTGGTTTTATTGACGCTTAACTAAAGTTTTTTGACACACTGCTTATTAAACTAGCAAAGCTCTGGCGTACAAACTAAAACCTAACTCTCGTCCAGACAAATTGTTACAATATTATTGTTACACAACATCCATTACAACTACACGAGTGCCACTACCCATGCCTGTATCACTGAACACACTTGAAATTATCATCCGCAAGGCTGGCGAAATTGCCCTAAACCAATTTAATGACTTACAGAATTTACAAATCACACAAAAAAATCCGCGCGATTTTGTCACCGCCGCTGATGTTGCAGTAGAAAAATTTTTAAAACAGTCGCTCGCTCAGAAATATCCGGAATATGGCTTTTGGGGTGAAGAAAGCGGACAAAGCGAAAACCAGGCTCAACGCTGGATTGTTGACCCTATCGATGGCACGCACTCTTTTGCCAAAGGACAGTACTTCTGGTCGATCAGTGTCGCATTAGAAATTGATAATGAGCTAATTTTTGGTGCCGTATACGCGCCTGCATTAAACGATTATTACTGCGCAAAAAAAGGCCAGGGTGCGTTTAAAAATAGCAAGAAAATCAATGTTTCTAATGAAACCGATTTAGGTAATTCGATGATTGCCACAGGTTTTGCCTGTTTACGCTCTTATCTGGAAGAAAATAATCTGGAGCGCTTTTGCAGAATTGCTCAAAAAACCACGGGGCAACGACGTTTTGGTTCCGCCGCAATGGACTTATGCCTGGTCGCTGATGGTCAAGTTGATGCCTTCTGGGAACAGGAATTAAACTTATATGATGTTGCCGCAGGTGCGCTGATCGTGCTGGAAGCTGGTGGCACAGTAACGGATTTCAAAGGAAACAAGGGAGTATTTCCTAAACAAATTTTAGCCAGTAACGGGACAATCTTAGAAGAGCTTTTACAGTTAATGTAGGTCTGCGGTAACAAGCATCGTAATTTGGTAAGCCTGGGCATTGTTAATTATGCCCCATTCAAACCCATGGTGTCTGGCACTTCTATGCAAATAAAAATAACCATTACTTAATCCGTGGTTCCCGACTTACATTTAATGATAGTAGACGTTGAATAATGTCCGGGGCTAATTAGTACTTTAACGAAGTTAGCGCCCTCGACGTCCTGCTTTAGCCGTCTCGAAACCAACCTTTAAGGGTTTACCGTTAAAATCCTTGCCATCTAAGCCGGATATTGCTGCACGAGCCTCATGGCCTTCCATTTCGATAAAGCCAAAACCTTTACACTGACCAGAAAAAACATCCGTGACTAGCTTCAGCGAGCGCACAGTTCCAAATTCAGAAAACAAAGCCTCAAGCTCTGATTCACTTGTGCTGGCGGACAAATTTCCAATAAATAGTTTTTTCAATTCTGTTTCCCTTTGGGAGTATTTATAGAGGGGGGATTAATATATTAAACCACAAAAAAAGAACCCCGCCGGAGCGGGGTTCTGCGTATCTAAGGCGTCTTACCTTAGGCAGCTGTAACACTCGTAGCTTGAGGACCTTTAGGACCGTCTTCTACTTCATAAGAAACCGCTTGACCTTCATTTAGTGTTTTGAACCCAGTACCCTGGATTGCACTAAAATGTACGAATACATCAGCGCCGCCATCATCCTGAGAAATAAAACCAAAACCTTTAGCCTCGTTGAACCACTTTATAGTACCTGTAGCCATGTAACTTTACACCTGAAATAAATTAAACAAATAGGGAGTTGCGTACAGCTAGTGAAACGGGGAATCCAGAAGGGGGTAACACGGAGGGAACAACCATTACTGCCAATTACAAAATCTGTAGCTTGGTATACTATATGAGAATTCAAAGTACTTTACCAGAAATATTTGATAATTCAGTGATATATATACCTAGCTTAAGCTCAATTGCGCAACTATAGTACACTGCTAACGTATGTAATCAGGAGCTGAAACCTAGCTACAACAAGCGATGTAATATCATATCGACACAACAACCGAGAAAAATAAGCCGCTAAAAAACTATATTGAAGCAATGCCTATTATAAGTACAATCAAACCTTATTTTACCTCACCGCCATTAGATTAGATTAAAATGCATTCTACCCTCAATTTATTCCAAACCCATGAGTCAGAATTCAACTAAAAGCGTAAATCATCATCAATTACGCAAACTATTGCTGCAAATTCTTCCTGCTGATTCTATTTTGTATCAGCAAGAAGATCTCAGACCTTACGAGTGTGATGCCCTGTCGGTTTATCGGCAAGTACCTTTAATAGTTGCCTTACCTGATTCATCAAAACAAGTGCAAAACATAATACGTCTATGCAATAAAATAAATTTGCCCGTTGTAGCTCGAGGCGCGGGTACAGGATTATCTGGCGGTGCATTACCTTGTGAGCATGGACTTTTACTTTCTCTTGCCAAACTAAAAAACATTATCTCCATTAATGAAAAATTACGTACTGCTTGCGTTCAGCCTGGCGTTCGTAATCTTGCGATTTCACAAGCCGTAGAACACCTTGGCTTATTTTATGCGCCTGACCCATCGTCACAAATCGCATGCACTATCGGCGGTAATGTAGCTGAAAATTCAGGCGGTGTGCACTGTTTGAAATATGGTTTAACTGTACATAATATTCAGCAAATAAAAATGGTCAGTATTGAAGGTGAGCTAATCACTATTGGTGGGGACGGACTGGACTGTGCTGGTTATGATTTGCTTGCTCTAATGACAGGCTCTGAAGGCATGCTGGGCATTATTGTCGAAGTAACAGTAAAACTTTTACCCAAACCAGAATGCGTACAAACATTATTAGCTGCATTTAATGATATAAGCAAAGCAGGCACCGCAGTAGCCAATATTATTTCAGCAGGTATTATTCCAGCCGGCCTGGAAATGATGGATAAACTGGCTCTTCAAGCCGCAGAAGATTTTGTCCACGCGGGTTACCCCACAGAGGCTGCAGCTATTTTATTATGCGAATTAGACGGCAGTGAAATAGAAGTTACCACACATACTAATGCAGTATGTGAGCTTTTAAATAATAGCGGCGCCACTGAAGTACGCATTGCACAAGATGCGCAACAAGGCCTCATTTTCTGGAAAGGTCGTAAAGCGGCCTTCCCGGCAATAGGTCGTCTCTCACCCGATTATTACTGCATGGACGGCACCATTCCTCGAAAAAGTCTAGCCACAGTATTGCAAGCTATGGCGGATATGTCGCAACAATATGGCCTCGCTATTGCCAATGTTTTTCATGCAGGCGACGGTAATTTACACCCGTTAATCCTTTATGATGCCAATATCCCGGGAGAACTGACACGTGCTGAAGAATTTGGCGCTAAAATCCTCGAATTATGTATTAAGGTTGGTGGCACGATAACAGGCGAACACGGAGTAGGTATGGAAAAATTAGATCAAATGTGTGTGCAATTCAAAACAAATGAACTCACTCAATTTCATGCAGTAAAAGCAGCATTTGATCCTAAAGCTTTATTAAATCCGGGCAAAGCAGTGCCAGCTTTACACCGCTGCGCCGAATTTGGAGCTATGCATGTACATCATGGCAAGCTTCCTCATCCCGAGCTGGAACGTTTTTAATGCACAATACTCAAAACGACTTTAGCAAACAGCTACAGAACGAAGTTCTGCAAGCTATCGCTACGGGTAACACTTTAACTATCCGGACAGGTGGTTCAAAAGACTTTTATGGTCGTAGAGTCACAGCTAGTAATATATTAAGCATCGCAGAACACCAGGGCATTATCAGTTACGAACCCACTGAACTGGTGATTAAAGCACGCTCAGGAACACCCTTAAAGGTAATCCAGCAGGCACTGGCAGAAAATAAGCAAATGCTGGCGTTTGAGCCCCCTGCCTATAATGAAAAAACAACTTTAGGAGGAACGCTGGCAGGTAATTTTTCAGGTCCGCGTCGCGCCTATAATGGTGCTGCCCGGGATTATGTATTAGGCTGCACAATCCTTAACGGCAAAGCTGAACTCTTATCTTTCGGGGGCCAGGTAATGAAAAATGTTGCCGGTTATGATGTTTCCCGCCTAATGACAGGAGCGCTAGGCACATTAGGCGTGATCATGGATGCATCCATAAAAGTAGCGCCTATGCCAGAAGCTGAGATCACATTCATGCAAACTATTTCTCTTGATGAAGCTTCAACCAAACTTCACCAATGGTCACGTTTGCCTTTACCTATTAGTGCCAGCTGTTTTTATCAGGATAAACTCTATATTCGACTGTCCGGCACAGAAAAAGCCATTGATAAGGCGGGAAAAACCATAGGAGGAAATCAGTTAAACAATGCGCAAATTTTCTGGCAATCAATAACAGACCAAACGCATTCTTTCTTCCAAAGTGAACAAGCCTTATGGCGACTCTCAGTAGCATCAAACACCGCTGTTCTTTTTCCACAAGAAAACACCTTATACGAATGGGGCGGCGCGTTACGCTGGTTAAAAAGCAATGCAGCACCAGCAACAATCCGTTCGGATAGTCATTTAATAAATGGGCACTGTATACTGTTTCGTAGCACTGGTTCGCATAATGAAATCTTTCAGCCCTTACCCGCGCCCTTATTAAAATTGCACCTGCGTTTGAAACATGCTTTTGACCCTTATGGTATTTTCAATATTGGTCGCATGTACCCTGATTTTTGAAAAAACTTACTGTAGCCTGACTATTTTATGCAAACCAAAACGACAGAATTTCTTTTAAATTCAGCACTAGGCCAGGAAGCAGATAATATTATACGCTCCTGTGTGCATTGTGGATTCTGTAACGCGA
Organism: Methyloprofundus sedimenti; assembly: GCF_002072955.1. Classification (NCBI taxonomy): domain Bacteria; kingdom Pseudomonadati; phylum Pseudomonadota; class Gammaproteobacteria; order Methylococcales; family Methylococcaceae; genus Methyloprofundus; species Methyloprofundus sedimenti. The sequence continues at coordinate 142,243 of NZ_LPUF01000002.1, forward strand.
CTTGCCCAACTTATCAATTATTAGGTGATGAACGGGATAGCCCGAGAGGACGCATCTATTTAATAAAACAAGTCCTTGAAGGCCATGCGACTAGCCGCAAAACACAATTGCACCTGGACCGCTGCCTAAGTTGCCGCGCCTGCGAAACTACCTGCCCGTCTGGCGTACAATATGGTCATTTAGTAGACATAGGCCGTCAACTAATTGATGATAAAGTCACTCGCTCAGTAACGGAGCAAATAAAACGCTTTACACTTAGAAAATTACTGCCCTACCCGCAGCGTTTTGCCGTTTTATTAAGCACATTACAATTACTTAAGCCTTTACTGCCTGAATCATTAAAACAACAAATACCTGCCAAGCAAACTAGCAGAATAAAAATTGATTATCATTCACAACAGCCGCTTCAAACCCGAAAAATGCTGATATTACAGGGTTGCATACAATCAATAGCGACACCGAATACCAATAGCGCCGCAGCGAATATTTTGCATAAACTTGGCATAGACCTAATATCGCCCAGGCAGGCAGGTTGCTGCGGTGCTGTAAGTCAGCATTTAACCGCTGAGCAGGAAGCCCTGAATTTTATGCGCAGTAATATTGATGCCTGGTGGCCCTATATTGAGCAAGGAATTACTGCTATTGTGATCACTGCCAGCGGCTGTGGCGCCATGATCAAAGAATATGCTTACCTTTTAAAGCATGATAGTCAATATGCAGACAAAGCAAAAAGGGTCAGCGAATTAGCTAAAGATATCAGCGAAATTCTAGTAGCAGAAGACTTACCCTTAGCCCGCATTAAACCATCAATTCATAATATTGCTTTCCAAAGCCCGTGTTCCTTGCAACACGGGCAGAAACTCGGTGGTGTCGTCGAATCCATTCTCACTCGCTGTGGTTTTAAACTTTGTCAGGTTGACGACGCGCACTTATGCTGTGGCTCTGCAGGTACTTATTCCATTTTACAAACTGACCTGGCGCAACAACTATTAGATAACAAACTTGCTACTCTGCAAAATTATCAGCCCGAACTGATAATCACGGCTAATATAGGCTGTCAGTTACACTTACAAAGCCAGTCCAGTATTCCAGTTAAACACTGGATAGAGCTTGTCGATGAAAGTTTTACTTAAGCTGAAAAATCAGTTGAGCGCGAAGTATAATCGCCAACTGATTTTTCCAGATTTATCAAAAATGTATCATGTAAGAAAATTAAAGACTAAACATACATTATGTTCAAATTTCTACCCGGTATTATTTTAATCCAACTGGTCACCAGCGGATTGGTAATCATGTCACTTAATTGGTCAAATGATTTTCAACTGCTTATCGTGATGACCATGATTGCTTTTATTTGCGCCATTTTATCCGCCTTCTGGTTTTCATCCATTGCGCGCAATATTTACCATGACCAACAAACAGCATTGCGCGAAAAACACGCACAGGATCGGGAGAATTTTTTAAAGGAAGCCGGAGAAGAAAAAGCCAGTGCAATCAAAGAAAAATCTCAAATGCAGGATATGCATGCTCGTGAACGCGAAAGAATACTGCTGGAAACGGAGCGAGAAAAAAGCAATATCATTGCACAAAGCTATCAGAAAATTGAAAAAGAAACCCGAAAAGCCCATGCCAAAGCAAATTTTAAGGTCGGAGCCGCTGTTGCTACGGCTGCCTGTGCTGGTGGTATTTTAATTTTCAGCCAATTAGTTACCGTAGGCGTAATGTTTTTAGTCGCCTCAGGAAGCGGCTTAACTGGGTATATTCTACGCGCCAGACAAGAGCGATTAACGCGCAATAAACAAACACTTATAAACGAACAGCGTTTATTAACGGATCAAACAAATCTTCCAGGAATCAACAAGCCCAGGCAGCAAGATAAATCTTAGTTTTATATAATTCCGTGCAAGCGTTTGTTCATAAGGCGAGCACTATTCAAATGGTTCAGAAATTACCACTTTAATAAGCTGCCCTTTGTTAAGGGAAACTCCGGATTGTAGATTATTAGCTATTGCGCAGCTTTCTTCATCCCAGTCACTACCCGCTCTTTTTAGTAATGCAGGTAAACTCTCGCCTGATTGGGCTGGAATAATACGCAATCTTTTCTGGTGCATTTCAGCCTTTTCTTTTGCAGTTAGCTGATGAAAAGAAAAGATGGATTGAGTAATGGCAGGGCGATAGTTGGCAGCTGGATTTTTATTCACTGAGGTTAAACGAAAAATCTGATTTTCAAAGGCAATCCAGGTAACTGTTGATTCTTGTTTATAACTATTAACATCAGTCTGACAGGCTGGAAAGCCACCGATTGTTAGCTTATGAACAGTCTGATTACCCAGTTTCGCCTCGTTAAGAAAATCGTAGGCTGCTTTTACTGGATCATTTCCTTCGCCCTGTAGTTGTAATAATAAAAATGCATCTTGTTGCTTTGATACTCCTGCGATATATTGAGACTGATTTGTGGTTTCCCAGTCAGCCGGGAAAGTAAGACCAATATTTATGATGGGGTGCAGGAACATCTGCTCGACAAATATACCTTGTGCAACATCAGGCCCGACGATTAAGCCATTGAGTTTATCCAGCAAGGCCTTATGATCTTTTGCTAATAAAGTAGTTTCCGAACCTGTTGTTTTTCTGGTATTTAACTCAACTGCCCTTAATTCCGTGGCTTTAACGCGCTCAGGTATAAATGGGTGCGTAGCAAAAAAAGAAAACTCTTTCTCTTCCTTCCCTTCCCTGACAGTTTCACGCTCCAGTGTTTTTAGAAAATGGGAGATACCATCCGGCTGCCATCCCGACTCAACTACGAGTAACTGCCCTATAGCATCCGCATCGTTTTCCTGTTCTCGGCTATAGGGAGCAAGAATTGCAGAATTGAGTAGTGACCCTGTGCCAGACACCGTTTTAGCAAGCAACGGGCTGACCATCCTTACTGCCGCTGAAGTAATGCCAGTTACCAATCCTATTGGCGCGGCTCGGGTTAAGCGTTGTACGGAATGACGTGCAGCAACATGGCCTATCTCATGCCCGATAACGCCCGCCAGTTCATCTTCTGAATTAATCAACACCAGCAGGCCACGACTTATATACACATAGCCTCCCGGCAAGGCGAAAGCATTGGGCTCTTCCAGATCCACGATCTGAAATTGATAAGTAATATCCTGATATGGCGAATTTTGTGCCAGGCGATCACCAATTGACTGTATGTAACTTACTAATTCAGGATCTTCAAATAAACCCATTTGCTCAGCCACTTGTTTTGCATTTTCTGCTCCAAGTTGCTTTTCGTCCTCGAGCGACATGAAAACTATTTCACGATTACCAGTCACTGGATTAACTGCACAGCCATAGACCAAAATAGTGGAAAAAATGATTATGAAAAACTTCAGTGTTCGGGTTATCTGTTGCATTTCTATTTTCAGGGCCTATTGTTTAATGGAAAGTAATTGCTCTGCCTTTTTATGTTGTATCAGACATTATCTGCTTCAATTTTATGAATTGCGCGGATTTGTTCTGATAATGGCTCAACTATACATTTACGTATAAACCAACTGACGCTTTCAGTATAAGGGTGGTGTTAGCGAGTTCTGGCACTGATAAAAGTTAAAATATTTGTCTATATCCTCACACTGACTATATGTTTCAGTTTAACCTCATTAGTTTACAGCTTGGCTTTAGTCATCTCTTCTTTTTGAAATCTTAGTTAAAATCTCACTTATAAATTACTTTATATTTGTCATTACCATAGTTAATTATGCTTATGTAGGTGATGTGCATCTGGAAAATGAGCATGTGCATGAGAGATTTGAGCATGCTTATGCAAATGTCGATGTTTTATGCCGGGTTCGATAGCAATATCATGATCATGTAAGTGATGCTCATCATGACGATGTTCATGGTTATGTTCTATCGCTTCATGGATATGAAAATGTGCATGATACTCGGTAATATGGAGCCAGATACCAACCGCCATTAATGCACCAGAAATAAATAAAGTTAGCGTTAACGGTTCGCCCATAATGAGAGCCAATAATGCGCCTATAAATGGAGCGATGGAAAAATAAGCCCCCGTACGAGCAGCTCCGAGATGACGTAAACCAATAACAAATAGCATCAGGCTTACACCGTAAGCGACAAAACCTAAAACAAGTGCTCCCGAAAGGTTCAGCAAAGGGGGAAGCTTTGCACCTAGAATGATAGCAATAGTGATATTCACAACGCCTGAAATCAAGCCTTTTACAGCAGCAATCCAGGTCGCATCGTATAAAGATACTTTGCGAGTTAAATTATTATCAATGGCCCACATAAAGCAGGCACAAATAATGGCTAATGCTGGCCAGACTTCAGAAAAGCGAATTTCATTTGGCCAACTCAAAAGAGTCGCTCCTGCGATAATAAAAATAATGCCCAGAGCAATTCTGCGATCAAAATTTTCTTTAAAAACAAACCATGCGAGTAATGTTGTGAAAACGCTTTCGGAATTTAGAAGTAGAGATGCGCCAGAGGCTGAAGTTGCTAATAATCCCAGCATTAAAAGTACCGGCGCAATAATTCCACCGCTCAAAATAGCACTCAAAAACCATACTAAATCATTGCGAGGCATCTTAACTTTGGGAGCGTGACTTAACAATCGATATACACTTAAGCCAACACCTGACCCCAAATAAAGTAACCCGGCTAACATCCATGGACTCACTTCATTTAACAAAAGTTTAGAGAGTGGCATACCTATCCCAAACAAGAATGCAGAGCAAAGCGCGGCTAAAATACCTGTTAGGCTAAGTTTTTGTTTTCGATTTATAAAATTAAGATTTATCATCTGGAAATTTTACCAGTATGCCCGTTCTATAGCTCAAAAATTGTCTACAAGTGCGTAAGATTTTCCAGTTTCTTTTAAAAAAATGTAAGATACATTTATCAAACCACATATCAGTCTATTTATATTTGCACTTCATTTAGTTCCTGGCGTATGTTTGCAAGCTGTTTACAAATAAAGTAGGCTCATTCTCATTTAATGTGAGGGCGAACATAACTGAAATTTGAAAGTACTAATTTAACAAGGAAACCGATATATCTTTTTTACTCCTTTATCACTATTTGCACGCGCTGGGTAATGCCGCACAGCAAGGTATAGGGAATAGTATCTGCACATGCGGCAACCTCTTCAACTGGCAAACCGTCACCCCATAACAATACCTGATCACCTGACTTTATACCTGCATGCTCAGTTATATCCACGGTAATCATATCCATAGACACACGACCAACCAGAGGCATGCGCTGATTATTTATTAATACCGGTGTTCCTTGTTTTGCATGACGCGGATAACCATCGCCATATCCTATGGATACTACAGCAAGTAATGTGTTTTTAGCGGCTTGCCAGGTTCCACCGTAACCCACTGTTGCACCCTTTTTAAGCTGTTTAATCGCAATAATCCGCGCATACAGGCTCATCACCGGCACTAATCCTTGATGTTGCGCTGTTTGCTGTAACATAGGGGAAGCACCGTATAACATCAGACCCGGTCTTACCCAATCCTGACGCGTCGCTGGCCAGGCAATAATCGCTGCTGAATTGGCACTGCTTTTTGCACCGGAATAATTTTTCGTCGTTTCGTTAAACAGCTGTAACTGCTGAGTGGTTTTATTATCCTGAAGATCATCCGCATTAGCAAAGTGCGTCATAAAGCTGATTTCAGCATGCACACTACTGCATTGCTGTAGGCGCTGCAGAACAGCAACAAACCGCTCAGGCCGAAATCCCAGTCGGTTCATTCCAGTTTCGATTTTTAACCAGATAGTCAGCGTACCTGGTAAATTTGCAGCCTCTAATATATCGACTTGCTGCTCTGTGTAAATGACCGATTCCAGTTGATAGCGCTGCATTAGTTTAAGTTCATCAAGGCTGGAGAAACCTTGTAAAACTAATATTCTTCGCTGCACATTCGCTGCCCGCAATCGAACCGCTTCATCAATGCGCGCCACTGCATATGCATCAACAAATTCGGCCAGAGAATTAGCCACTAGTACCAATCCATGTCCATAGGCATTTGCCTTAATCACCGCCATTAATTTCGCTTCGGGGGCAAATTCTCTTGCTCTACAAGCGTTATGGCGTAAAGCCGTTATATTTAGCTCAATATGCGCGGCTGCAGGAATCACTCATAATCTCCATCTGCATAAGGGTCATGTGCATAGTTCTCAAAACGAGTGTACTTACCCAAAAAGGTTAAACGCACAGTACCAATCGGGCCATTTCTTTGTTTACCGATAATTAATTCGGCCATACCTTTATCCGGACTATCTTCGTTATATACTTCATCACGGTAAACAAACATGATGACGTCAGCATCCTGCTCAATACTTCCTGATTCGCGTAAATCTGACATTACCGGGCGCTTATTAGGCCGTTGCTCAAGGTTACGATTTAACTGAGATAAGGCAACCACGGGCACATTCATTTCCTTGGCCAGGGTTTTTAAACCCCGCGAAATATCAGAGATTTGTGCAACCCGACTTTCACCACTAGAGGGAGACTGCATTAATTGCAAATAGTCCAATACGATTAAGCCCAATTGCCCATGATCACGTGTTAAGCGTCTGGCTCTGGAACGCACTTCATTCGGTGTCAGTGCGGGAGTATCGTCAATAAACAACTTGGTTTCAGCGAGTAAATTTATAGCTGAGGTGAGTCGCGGCCATTCATCATCATCTAGTTTACCCGTTCTTACTTTATGCTGATCAATACGACCTAGCGATGACATCATTCGCATCGCTAATGAATCACCTGGCATTTCCATACTATATACTGCAACAGGCAAGCCACTACCTACTGCAACATTTTCTGCCATATTCATTGCGATTGTTGTTTTACCCATCGAAGGTCGCCCGGCAACGATAATCAAATCACCCGCCTGTAAACCTGAAGTCATCTCGTCCAGGTCGGTAAAACCAGTACTGGCTCCGGTAATATTGCCTTCTTGTTCAAAGAGTAATTCGATTTTTTCAACTGCAGTACCCAGCAAATCCTTTATCGAAACAAATCCAGACTGCCCTTTTTGACGCTGTTCAGCAATTTCAAAAACGCTTTTTTCAGCACCTTCCAGCAAGTCGCTGGTTGTCTGGCCTTCCGGGTTAAAAGCGGATTCAGATATATCTGTACCCACATGAATCAACTGCCTCAACACCGAACGATCACGGACGATATTGGCATAGGCAATAATATTTGCCGCACTGGGAGTATCTTTAGCTAATACACTTAAATATGCTAAACCGCCGGCATTTTCCAGCTCATTCAATTTACCTAGCGCTTCAGATATCGTAACGATGTCGAAAGGAACCTGTTTTTCAGCTAAATCCTGAATAGCATGAAAAATAACCCGATGATCTTTACGATAAAAATCAACTTCATTTACTTTATCAGCAACCGTATCCCAACGTTCATTATCCAGCATCAAGCCACCCAATACGGATTGCTCTGCCTGAATAGAATGTGGCGGTACTTTTAAAGAGTCTACCGCTCTGTCGCGACTTCTAAATTCTTTATCAGCCATACGCTTGTTATAATATTAAGAGGATTTCACTTTAGTCTACTTGTTGTGATTAACACTTGAGACTAAAAAAATAAATTATACTTCGCGCTAGCATGTATTCGAAATATATTAATAATGACCCATAAAAAAAGGGCTGTAATCAAATAATTACAACCCTTTTTTGTTGATCGATTTTTACTGTATTTATCAGGACAAGTCCATGAAACACAGCATATCGAAAAACGATTAACGTTTTGAGTACTGAGGACGCTTTCTCGCTTTGTGTAAACCGACTTTCTTACGTTCCACTTTACGTGAATCACGAGTAACAAAACCCGCTTTTCTTAACTCTGCACGCAATGTTTCATCGTACACCATTAAAGCACGCGTGATACCGTGACGGATAGCACCAGCCTGTCCTGAAGGACCACTGCCTTTAACCGTAACATTGATATCAAATTTATCAGCTAATTCTAATAATTCTAACGGTGAACGAGCAACCATTTCATCGGTTTTACGACCAAAATAAACGTCAATTGCTTTATCGTTAACTGTAATTTGTCCAGAACCTGATTTCGCATAAACACGTGCAATTGCAGTTTTGCGTCGTCCTGTTCCATAATATTGAGCTTCTGCCATGATATTAACCTGTTAGTTGCCTAAAGTTCTAAAACTTTGGGTTGTTGAGCTTGATGACCATGTTCAGGGCCCGCATACACTTTTAATTTTTTGAACATTGCACGACCCAGTGGGTTCTTTGGCAACATTCCCTGAACTGCAGTATTGATAATGCGATCCGGAAAAGTTTTTCTTAATTTACCTAAACTCACACTTTTCAAGTTACCAATGTAACCTGAATGGCGGTGGTACATTTTGTCTTTTTCTTTATTACCTGTCACGCCAATTTTTTCAGCATTAATGACGATAATATAATCACCGGTATCTACATGAGGTGTATATTCTGGCTTATGCTTACCGCGAAGGCGTCGTGCAACTTCGGTAGCCAGACGTCCAAGCGTCTTACCCTCTGCATCGATCAAATACCAATCGCGCTTCACTTCAGCTGGTTTTGCGCTAAATGTTTTCATATTCGTTATCTTTTTGTAAGATTTTAAGTTAGCCGCTCATTATATTAAATTTAAATTTTTCTTTCAAGTCTATACATAAATAAAAATAAAAGTACAGAGTGTGATGGCAAATTCAGGAAAACAAAAAAAATCCTATCTGGTAAATATTTCTGATTTTCGCGCCTTTCAAGGTTAGTATTTTTTATACGTCTTGAATTACGATTTACTTACCTGATTACTTACCATATCCAGTGCAAGTGCTTCGGCAATTTTAATACCATCAACGGCGGCAGATAAAATACCACCGGCATACCCTGCTCCTTCCCCCGCCGGATAAAGCCCCCGAGTATTAATGCTTTGCAGTGACTCCCGGTCTCTTTTTAAGCGTATCGGTGATGAAGTGCGCGTTTCCAAGGCTGTTAAAACGGCATCATGCATGGCAAATCCGCGGATTTTTTTATCAAATGCGGGAATCGCTTCGCGAATAGCAGCAATCGCATAATCAGGTAAACTATTGCTTAAATCACCCAGTTTGACGCCCGGCTTATAAGAAGGCTCAACACTGCCTAATTCATGACTTGGCTTATTGCCAAGAAAATCTCCCACTAATTGCGCGGGCGCGTCATAGCTTTCCCCGCCCAAGACAAAAGCCTGTTTTTCTAACCGGTCTTGCAAATCCAGACCTGCCAGAGGGTAGCCAGGATAATCGTTCTCCGGGTCAATTCCAACAACAATCGCACTGTTTGCATTACGTTCATTGCGCGAGTATTGACTCATGCCATTAGTCACAAGATGCCCTTCAGCTGAAGTAGCGGCAACAACAGTACCTCCGGGACACATACAGAAACTATACACTGAACGACCATTCTTGCAGTGATGTACCAGTTTATAGTCTGCAGCACCCAGCAATTCATTGCCAGCGTAATCGCCAAAGCGGCATTGATCAATTAAGGATTGCGGGTGTTCTATTCTAAAACCTATGGAAAAAGGTTTCGCTTCGACATACACCCCTTTTGCAAATAACATTTTAAAAGTATCACGCGCACTATGCCCGATGGCGAAAACTATATGCTGGCTGAGCAAAGTTTCACCACTTGCCAGGATGACGCCCTGCACGCGCTGATTTTCAATTAATACATCATCAACCCGTTGTTCAAAAAGAATTTCTCCACCCAAAGATTCAATGGTATGGCGCATTTTCTCAACCATGGTAACCAGCTTAAAGGTTCCGATATGCGGCTTACTCAGATATAAAATTTCTTCCGGTGCACCTGCAGCAACAAATTCCTCCAACACTTTACGCCCGTGATGCTGTGGATCTTTTATTTGTGTATACAGCTTGCCATCAGAAAATGTCCCTGCGCCCCCTTCGCCAAATTGCACGTTGGATTCAGTATTCAGTTTTCGTTTACGCCATAGGCCAAAAGTATCAACGGTACGTTCGCGCACCTCTTTGCCACGTTCAAGAATAATCGGCTTAAAACCCATTTGAGCCAATATCAACCCGGCAAACAAACCACAAGGCCCCATACCAATTACTATAGGTCTCTCAATTAATACTTCAGGTGCCTGGGTGACAAACCGGTAGCTATCATCAGGTCTGACTTTAATTTGTGCATCATCCGCAAACTGTTCTAATAGCTGTGAATTTTTGCTGGTATCTACATCCAGAGTATAGATAAAAAATATGTTTTTCTTTTGGCGAGCATCATAGCTACGTTTATATATACGATATTCCAGCAATTCACTGTTTTTAATGGCTAATTTGCTGACAATAGCCATGCGTAAATCGGAATCCGTATGATCTAGGGGGAGTTTGATATTGCTTATACGTAACATGCTTTATTTGTGAAAACCAGGGTTTGAAAGAATCAAAAAATCAAATTAAGAAGGTCTGCAGGGTCTACCAAAACTAACACACGTGCATTAGACTTTGCATACGCGGCATATTTATACTTGTCACTGTCATGATCGTGGGGAAATATAGTTAAATACGATACGGCTCTAACTGAATTGATTCTACCCGCCTGCCCAACATTTGTATTTGTCCGTTATAGCGTTCAGCGCCGGTAGAGGAAAATTCAAATTGATAACCACGAGCTATATGTACTTTCCCTCTGCCATCCCGTTTTAAGGAAAAAGCATTAAAAGCGACATAACCATCAAGCATTTGCAATTCCATCTCATGGCAATGACGTTGCGTTGCTGCCAGAGCAAACTCTTTGACCTTCTGGCTACTTTGCCAGTACAAAAACCCTGCCGTAAACAGCAGTATCATCAATATATCGGGCCACATTATATTTCTAACTCACCTTCCAGCGCTAATGCCTGTAACTCTTCTAACGGCGGCATTGCATCTAATGATTGTAGATTAAAGTAATCTAAAAACTGTTTGGTTGTACCATACAAAGCCGGCCGCCCTGGGACCTCCTTGTGCGCCAGAACTTTAACCCACTCTCTTTCTAATAAAGTCCTGATCATATGGGAACTGACACTTACACCGCGAATTTCTTCTATATCACCACGCGTTACCGGTTGCTGATAGGCGATAATAGCGATGGTTTCCAATAATGCTCTGGAATATTTTGGTGGCTTTTCAGCAAACAAGCGCGCCACCCAAGGTGCCATATCCGTTTTCACCTGAAAACGATAGCCACTGGCAACCTGATGCAGACCAACTGCCTGTTGCCGATAGTCATAACATAAGGAATCGATTGCATCTTGAATTTGTTGTTTTTCAGGGGCTTCTAATTCTGGAAAAACAGCATGCAATTGGGCCACCGACATAGGCTGCTCTGCGGCAAATAATAAGGCTTCGATAATACGCTTAATTTTTTTATTAGCATCCACAGGTTCAGGCGCCACTGCATTTAACTGCTGACTCTGTTCTGTAATTCCCATCTTGTCAGCAACGACTGCTTCTTGTTCTTGTACTTCTACTTTCACTGCCTGTTTTTTACTTTTACGCGGAGTTTCTATGACAGGAACGGGTATGTCGGGCTCGGGCTCGGGCTCGGGCTCAGGTTCAGTTTCGAGTTCTGGCTCTGGCTCTGGCTCTGGCTCTGGCTGGAAGTCTACTGGCTCATCCGGCTCAAACAATACGGGTTGTTCGATTATGTCAGGGGGTAGTTGCTGGTTTAAGTCGGACCCGTAACTCGCCGAAGGGCTCTGCCTGGAGAATTTCGATAAGCCCTCCTTTGCTGAGTTCAAGAATGGCAAGAAACGTGACAACAACTCCTGCTTTACCTTCTTGCCGGGTAAAGAGTCGTGTAAAAAGGAAGCAACTCGTGTCTTCGAGTCTTCCCATAATGTGGGCCATTCTTTCACGGACTGATAAGGGCTCTTTAGTAATTATATGATGACTTAATTGCTCAACTCGCTGCAATACGCCTTGCAAGGCAAGTACTATATCCTGTAATTGCACTTCGGGCTGGCATTTATGGACATTGACTGTTGAGGTATCCACAGTTGCGATAAAAATATCCCGCTCCATGCGTGGAATTTCCTCTAAATCTTCTGCTGCTTTTTTAATACGCTCGTATTCTTGTAGTCTACGTACCAAAACTGCCCGCGGATCCTCTTCATCTTCTTCAGGATTCGCCTGCCTGGGTAATAGCATACGTGATTTTATCTCTGCAAGCAAAGCAGCCATCAGCAAATATTCTGCGGCCAATTCCAGTTGCAAATCGCTCATCACATCAATATAAGTCATATACTGCCTGGTGATCTGCGCAATCGGTATATTAAGAATATCCAGATTTTGCTTTCTGATCAAGTACAGCAACAAATCTAAAGGCCCTTCAAAAGTTTCTAAAAAGACCCTTAACGCATCAGGTGGTATATATAAATCTTCAGGTAATTCCAGATATGGCTGGCCAGAAACAATAGCAATTGCCGCCCCGACATGCAAGCTGGCATCCACAGTCAACTTATTGTAAACCCGCTAAAGTAAAAAACAGGTTCTTAGCAAGGTTTAATGGATAACCTAAAATAATGCCCAGACTATTAGTCATTAACAACAATACCAATAAGTAGAAACCATACTGCTCAAACTGATTGTAATAATAACTCCAGCGTCCCGGCAAAGCCCAGGACAGAATACGGCTACCGTCTAAAGGTGGAATAGGCAATAAATTTAGCAAACCCAAAACCAGATTAATCATAATTCCAGCTATACCCACGTAAATCATTGGCACAGAATACTCAGTTATATTTATTAACAGCGCTACCCTTATAAATAAACTCCAGCCTATAGCCATTAATAGATTAGCAACAGGGCCTGCTAATGCCACGACAGCCATATCATGTTTGGGGTTGCGTAAATTCCTTACATTCACGGGTACCGGTTTGGCCCAACCAAACACAAAACCAGTAAACGCCAGCATTAAACAAGGCACGAGTATTGTTCCAACAGGATCTATGTGTTTAAGCGGATTTAAAGTTAAACGCCCCAGCATCCATGCAGTATTGTCTCCATAATATTTAGCCACCCAACCATGGGCGACCTCATGAACGGTAATAGCAAAAATAACCGGCACTACCCAGACAACAACTTTTTGTATTAATGTTAATTCATCCATCTTAATCCTCCAACATAGGCGCTTCACCTATACCCTGGCGCACAATTTCAACCTGATCACCGGCACAGGAAATGATCGTGCTATTTTCACTCTTGACAATCCCTGCATCAATAATTAAATCGAGCTCATTTTCCAGTCTTTCTCTAATTTCATAAGGATCACTCAGTGCATATTCTTCGCCTGGCAGAATCAAGGATGAACTAAGCAAAGGTTTGCCAAGTTCTTCAACAATAGCCAAGGCAATATTATTATCCGGAATACGAATACCGATGGTCTTGCGTTTTGCATGCAGCATGCGTCTAGGCACATCTTTGGTCGCATCGACTATAAAAGTAAATGGTCCGGGAGTAAGCGCTTTGATTAAGCGATGCGCATCATTACTAAGCTTGGCAAAACCTGAACATTGAGCCAGGTCTTTACAAACCAAAGAAAAGTTATGTTTATCATCTAGATGCCTAATCCTTTTTATGGTATCTAAAGGCTTTTTTTCACCTATAAGGCAGCCTAATGCATACCCTGAATCAGTTGGATAAACAATTACCCCGCCTTTACGTACAATCTCTACTACTTGATAAATCAGGCGTGATTGCGGGTTAACAGGATGTATTTCAATAAAATGAGCCATACTCTCTTACCAGAATTCTATTTATAGACTATTTAACGTTGATGTACAGGGTAGAACGAACTAACGCTCGCTCTGCAAAACATGCGCTATCTTTAGCGCATCTCTTTCTGCGGTTGTTTTTGCCACTTTATCTCGCAAATACACGGGCATAGCTTGTTCAACGGGAACTGTTTGCCGGCGTTGCACACCAATGGCACCCAGAAAGGCAATCTCTGCAGCATGAGGCAAATAATCAGCATCATAGGCAATCAATTGTTCACCTAGAAGGGCTGCTAATTGTTGCTGATAATTTAGCCAGCCAGAGCCTATGCCATAGCCTGTTAGTTGCAAAGCTTCTACATCCGTGGCTGGCTGAACTCTTTCTTTGCCTGTAAGCCGGGCAACACCCTCTGCATCGCGCTGATAAACCGCCCAGTATATTTCACCCATACGCGCATCAACAGCCGTAAACAGGGTATCGTACTCTGTTTTCTGCAGACATGCCTGACTGATCGCAGCCAGGGTCGATACCGGCACTACCGGTAAATCAGCACCATAGGCAATCCCCTGCATAACCCCTGTTGCAATTCTAAGACCGGTAAAAGAACCGGGGCCACAACCAAAAGCAATCGCATCTAGCTGCTGTGGTTTTAATTCCGCTTCAGCCATTAAACCATCGATCATCGGTAATAACAGCTGTGCATGCTTTCGCGGTGCTATTTCAAAATACTCTCTGATCTCCCCGTCTATATAAAGCGCAACCGAACAAGCTTCAGTTGCCGTATCAACCGCTAAAATTTTCATGACTGTAATATCAACAGCAATTATAAATCTTTCAATGCATCTAAAGCCGCGTCATAATCTGGCTCATGAGTAACTTCTGTGACTAATTCGGTATAGATAACGCGATCATTTTCATCAATAATCACCACCGCTCGTGCCGTTAATCCTGCCAACATACTATCGACCAGACGTACACCATAATCATCCGCAAAACCAGAGCGAAAAGTAGACACAGGAAATACTTGTTTTAAACCTTCAGATTCACAAAAACGCGCTTGAGCAAAAGGCAAATCAGCAGAAACCATCAACATTACTGTATTATCTACCCGTTCAGCTTTTTCATTAAAAGCTCTTGCTGATGCTGCACACACCGGTGTATCCAGGCTTGGAACAATATTCAGGATTTTCCGTTTACCCGCATAAGTTGCCAGAGAAACATCATTAAGCCTTCCATCAACCAGCTTAAAATCAGGTGCTTTAGAGCCTACTGCAGGTAGTTCTCCACTGGTATTTATGACGATTTCATCATTGCCTGGTTTAAATGTTAATTTAGCCATATTTTTACCTCGTAATTTGTTTTCAGCGTCTATTTCTACCTGGAAAATTGAATGGATTTCAATCCACTCTATGCACCTCTATTTTTCTTTTTTAAGGATATTTTTTTCTGTTTATGGTGCTCCATTAAGCGTTTTTTCTTATGTAATTGTCGGTCACTTAATTTATTTTTGACTTCTTTAAAAGGGTTTTTAGGGGATTTAAAAACTATCCGTATCGGCGTTCCTTCCAGTTTCAGTTTAGTCCGAAAATAATTTATTAAATAACGTTCGTATGCTGCCGAAATTAAATCTGTCTGATTACCATGCACGACCACAATAGGTGGATTTCGCCCACCCTGATGCGCATGTTTTAATTTAATTCTACGCCCATTGACCATCGGAGGTTGATGCCCGGCAACAGCATCTTTTAAGATCTGCGTTAATATCGAAGTGGACATATCCACCATGGCAGCATCATATAACTTATGTACTACATCGAATAAAGTACCGACACCACTTCCATGCAAGGCAGAGATAGGATGCTTTTCAGCAAAATCTAAAAAGGGCAATTTAACTTCAGTTTGACGCTTGATCAGGGCGCGTTGATCAAAATCCAGGCCGTCCCATTTATTAAAACCGATAATAAGTGCACGACCGGCATCCAGCACCATACCAAGTAAATGAGCATCCTGATCGGTAATACCTTCACTGGCATCAATTAAATAAATTACTACATTGGCTTTTTCTACTGACTGCAATGCTTTAATGATACTGAATTTCTCCACCACCAAAGTAACCTTAGCCCGGCGACGCATACCTGCAGTATCAATCAGTGTATACTTTTTCCCATTCCGCTCAAAAGGGATATAAACACTGTCTCGTGTAGAACCTGGTTCATCAAAAACAACTACTCGCTCTTCACCGAGTAAGCGATTAACTAAAGTTGATTTACCTACGTTAGGCCGACCCACAACTGCAATGGCAACACCCTGATCATGTAACTCAGCATCTGTTTCCTCTGTTGCTTCAGGTAATTCAGCACTGACTCTTTGCAATAATTCATTGACCCCGCGCCCATTTGCCGCAGCAATAGCAACTGGATTACCCATAGCTAAACGGTGAAAATCTGCCGTCGCAATTTCTGCATTGATACCATCAATTTTATTGGTTACCAGAATAACCGGTTTATCCAGTTTTCTCAGCATTGTGGAAATAGCTTCATCAGCACTGTTCATGCCTTCACGCGCATCCACTAAAAACAAGACCACATCAGCTTCTTCCAGAGCAAGCTGCACCTGCCTTCTGGCTACTGAATCAATACCATCTACATCATCAGTTATCCCCCCAGTGTCCACCAATAAATAGGGGGTTTCTCCGCGTTTTACACGCCCATATTTTCTATCGCGTGTTAATCCAGGGTAATCAGCAACCAAGGCATCACGCGTACGGGTTAAATAATTAAATAAGGTCGATTTCCCTACATTAGGTCGACCAACTAAAGCGATAACGGGTAATGTCATTCAGATTCCGTATTGAAAGCACCGAACTCTATGCAAGCCCGATTCAAGGCAGGCTTAAATAGCCTGCAGTTATATGATGTGAGATTCGTAAGTTGAAATAACCAGCTTATAGCTTAAAACAATAATACTTTAACTGCAGCTAAAGTCCCATCAGAGGCATAAACATAAAGCGTATCTTCAACCACAACAGGCTGGGCAACAATAGGCTCATCAGTAATTTTTATGCGGCCCAGCAAGCGACCATCCGTTTTGGACAGCCAGTGTAAATAACCCTCAAAATCACCGACGACCACATAATCACCATAAACTGCAGGCATTGATAAGCGTCGTTGATGTAAGTCAGTTTGCTTCCAGTAAGAAGCGCCATTACGTTGATCTAATTGCCACACATCACTGTTTGCATCGCATAAATATAAATAACTATAGTCAGCACTTAAACCTTGATAAGCAGAGATAGTTTCATTGCGCCATAAGACCTCGCCATCTATAGGCATAACAGCATTAACACCACTTTGATAACTGCTGACAAAAATAATGTCATCTCTTAAAACTGGCGTTCCATTAAGATCGGAAAGACGGTCTATTTCAGAACGGCCATGAGGAACAGCAACACTGGCTTCCCATATATGTGCACCATCGGTTGAATTAAGGGCAATCAATTTACCATTAGCGTAACCGATGATCACCATATTTCCAACGGCTACTGGCGCACCGTCACCTCTAACCGTTAAGGCAGGAATACTATGCTCAACAACCCAGACTTGCGTACCATCCTCTCTATTCAGCGCGACATCAAAGCCATCAGCAGAACGAACAATCAGATTATTGCCGACCATAACTGGTAATGCCAGGACGACACTTGAAACTTGATGCTTCCAGACAGCCTCGCCTGTATTGGTGTTTAATGCCAGAACATCTGCTTTACTGGTACCTACAAAGAGTAAATCACCATCAATAACCGGACCTGATGAAATAGGCAAGTCTGTTTCAACTTCCCAGAACAATTCACCATCCAGCAAGCTTCTGGCTTGAATCAAGCCATCGTGATCAGCAATAATGACCCGTCCATCAGCAACTGCTGGCACCAGATTAAGTGCCAGGTCATCGGTACCGTTGCCATCAGATTTATCCCATAAGACCTCAAGTTTTACTTCTGGCTGATACTCCGTCAGCTCTGCCGGCGGCTCTGAATTATCCGAATCTTTGAATAAGTCACCCACACTATCGGTCATATTGGTCAAAGTTGCACAACCCGTCAAACCTAAAATAAATAATAAAGCTAAAATTCTTCGCATTTAGAAATCAGTGTTTGCTTATTAGGCCAGAGTGTCATATATGACACTCTGGTTCAATATATCTTCTACAGCGCATCTGCACTATCAGAGCTTGTTAAATCATCCAGTTTAAATTGTAGTAATGGTGAACTTTGCCCTGCTGACAAAGCAGCCTGATAAGCAGTTCGCGCCTCTCCAACACGTCCCATGGCGACATATAAGTCACCCTTTAGTTCATCATAAATAGCTCCAAAGCCGCCCAGAGAAGACTGGTCAACATCGGCAATAAGCCCCAGGCCTTGCTCATATTCCTGTAGAGCCAATAGCACCCTAATCAAACGGGTACGCGCGACGTGTGTTATTTCAGTGTCATTGCTGGTAGCAACCGCTAATTGCAATTGCTCTTTCGCAGCAACTAAATCCTGTTGTTCAACTTTTTCTTTTGCTGCGAATAAAAGGGCATAGGCAGCATAAGCAGTCGAATTGTAGTTGGTATTCAATTTATCGGCAATTTCATCAACAGACTCAACTTGGCCCGCTTCTTCAGCTTTTATTATTTGCTCATATAATGATGAAGCCCGGTTCATTTTATCCTGTTGATAACTATGCCACAAACTCCAGCCACCAACAGCAATAATAGCCATGACTATTCCGCTTATAACCGATGTTCCATTGCCTTTCCACCAATCTTTTAAAGCTGCAACTTGCTCTTCTTCAGTATCGTAAATTTCCACTTTTTTACCTTTTAATCGTTAATATAAATTTTAGGCGGTTAATAACTCAATAAGCTCCGCATAAGTAGCCGAACGCTGCTCTTCATCAGTGCGCAAGAATTTAATACCGATAGTCTCATTCGAGATTTCATCTTCCGCAAGAATTAATGCGTAATGCGCGCCACTTTTATCTGCTTTTTTAAACTGACTTTTAAAGCTGCCTGCACCGCAATGCATTTGTAATCTCAAACCCGGCACATCATCTCTTATCTTTTCTGCCAACACAATACCCGCATGCTGTGCTGCTTCACCGACTAAGATCATATACGCATCGACAGTCTGGATATTATTCAGATCATCCCGATTTTCTAATAAAGCCAGGATACGTTCCATGCCCATAGCAAAACCAACCGCATGGCTTGGCTTGCCACCGAGTTGTTCAATCAGACCATCATAACGACCACCAGCGCACACAGTACCCTGGGCTCCTAGCTCAGTAGTGACCCATTCAAACACAGTTTTACTATAATAATCCAGGCCTCTTACCAGACGCTTATTCAGCGTAAAGGCAATTCCCAGCGCATCGAGGGTATCTGTGAGTTTGCTAAAATGCGCT
Organism: Methyloprofundus sedimenti; assembly: GCF_002072955.1. Classification (NCBI taxonomy): domain Bacteria; kingdom Pseudomonadati; phylum Pseudomonadota; class Gammaproteobacteria; order Methylococcales; family Methylococcaceae; genus Methyloprofundus; species Methyloprofundus sedimenti. The sequence continues at coordinate 161,465 of NZ_LPUF01000002.1, forward strand.
TTGCTCTCCGCACCTAAAAACTCCATCAGTTTCGGTGCAGCTTCAACCAATGCCTGCATATCAGGATTTTTGGTATCCAGAATACGTAGCGGATTACTCAGCAAACGACGCTGACTATCTTCATCCAGTTGCTCAGCGTTGGCACTAAAATATTCGACCAGCTGCTCACGATATACAGCTCTCTCGGCAATAGTACCCAGCGAATTTAATTGCAACTCTACCGTATCACTGATACCTAGTCGCTGCCATAGTCGATGGCTGAGTAAGATTAATTCAGCATCTATATCCGCATCGGCCATACCGTAGGTCTCGACACCTAACTGTATAAATTGACGATAACGTCCTTTCTGCGGACGCTCATAACGAAACATCTGGCCATAATACCAGAGTCTATGCACCTGATTATGTAATAAGCCATGTTCCAGACAAGCCCGTAAACAGCCTGCTGTGCCTTCAGGCCTCAAGGTTAACGAATCGCCATTTCTATCATCGAAAGTATACATTTCCTTTTCGACTATATCGGTTACCTCACCAATCGAACGTTTGAATAATTCTGTTTTTTCGACGATAGGCAAGCGTATTTCTTGGTAACCGTAGGTACCTAAAACATCTCTTACATGCCGCTCAACAAACTGCCAGCGGACAGTCTGCTCAGGGAGCACATCGTGCATACCACGAATTGCCTGAATATTCTTTACCATAAATAAATCTTTATCCGATTAAAAGCTTCTTATGTTTGCTGCCGCATCTGAATAAGGGAAGCTGCGCTTTAATTCCAGTTGATACTGCTCAACCAGATCATATGTCTGTAATGCCGTTTCTATTTTAATACCCACCTCTAAGCCATCCAAAGTATTTCCCGCTACACTAAAGTAGCGTTCAATATAGGCTCTGGCAGACATCATGTCACCTTTTGCATAGCGAATTTTAGCCATCTCAAATAAAGCCAGAGAATACTCCGGATCAGCCAGTAACGCTTTATAAAACTTTATCTCAGCCTGTCTTTGCTGACCATTCTGTAAATCATATAATCCCAGATAGCTATAGGCGACCCATTTTTTCTTATAGAACGGTGCATTGACGATCCGGTTTAACAAAGGCAGAGCTTCATCATGACGACCTTGTTCATATAGAAAAACAGCATAGGCAGTGAGTATATCGAAATCATCAGGTGCCAGCTTTAATGCCTTATCAAAATAATACTGTGCTTTCTCGGGGTCCTTACTACGCTGTTTAATTAAGGCGAAAATCTGATAGGTCGTCGCATTAGTATTATCCAGCTTTAGCGAACGCTCCAGATTGTCCTGTGCATACTGATATTTCTCTAATTGATAATACGCCAAACCCAGCTCGGTTAATGTTTTAGCACGATCTTTAGTCGAGCGATCCAGAAGAACAGGCTCTTGTTCAACATAGGCCACTTTTTCCTTTTCATCAGTTGAAGAACATGCTGTTATCAATCCCATCAGCACTAGTAGCCAGACTTGTTTATTTTGCATGCTGAGCCTCCAAGCGTATCAATCTCTCAGCCCTACGACTTTTATCATTAACTTTACCGACTAACTGCCCGCAGGCAGCATCAATATCTTCACCGCGCGTCTTGCGCACAGTGGTCACAATCCCGGCTTTATACAATACATCTCTAAAACGATCAATAACCTCTTTTGAAGAACATGTGTATTTAGTATTCGGGAATGGATTAAAGGGGATTAAATTCATTTTTGAAGGTACGTTTTTCAGTAGCTTCACCAGTGCCCGCGCATCAGCCAGCGAATCGTTCACGCCATCTAACATGACATATTCAAAGGTAATAAAACCTCTAGGCGATGTTGCTATGTATTTTTGACATGCTGCCATCAATTCTTTTAAAGGGTATTTCTGGTTAATCGGCACTAAAATATCACGTACTGCATCAGTCGGTGCATGTAATGAGACGGCCATACTAACATCGCAGACTTCAGTTAAACGGTACATTGCCGGAACCACACCCGAAGTGCTGAGGGTCACTCGACGCTTAGACAAACCGAAGGCAAAGTCCTCAGTCATTAAATTCATCGCAGACACAACACTGTCAAAATTCAATAAAGGCTCGCCCATACCCATCATTACAACGTTGGTGACTCGCCCCTGCTCTCCAACGCGTTCATTCGCAGCCATTAGTTGACCAATGATTTCAGCAGTACTCAGGTTACGATTAAAACCCTGTTGCGCAGTAGAACAAAAAGTACAGGCTAACACACAGCCTACTTGTGATGATACACACAGTGTTGCACGATTTTCTTCAGGAATATAAACCGCTTCAACTTTATTGCCACCGCCCATTTCCACAACCCATTTACGGGTACCGTCACTGGCGACTTGTTCAAAAATAATATCTGGCGCAATGATACAACAATGCTCTTTTAAATAAGCCCGCAAGGACTTACTTAAATTAGTCATTTGATCAAAATCATACTCCCTTTCCTGATAAATCCATTTTATCAACTGGGTGGCGCGAAACGGCTTCTCGCCAATTTCGGCAAAAAAGGCCTGTAAGCCCTTTCTGTCAAAATTGAGTAGATTTATTTTTTCTTTATTAACGGATACGGTCACAAATTTCTGCATCTGAAAAGAAATAAGCAATTTCACGTGCTGCAGATTCAGCTGAATCTGAACCATGCGCTGCATTTTCATCAATGCTAGTTGCGAAATCAGCGCGGATTGTACCTGGAGCCGCGTCTTTAGGATTAGTTGCACCCATTAAATCACGGTTTTTCATAACTGCGCCTTCGCCTTCCAAAACCTGAACCATTACTGGACCAGATGTCATGAAAGAGATTAAATCATTGAAAAAACCACGCTCGCTATGCTCAGCATAAAAGCCTTCTGCTTTTTCTTTAGTTAATTGCATCATTTTTGCTGCAACAATGCGTAGACCATTGTTTTCAAAACGACTATAAATTTCACCGATATTGTTAGCGGCTACTGCATCAGGTTTTACGATAGAAAAAGTACGTTCTACTGCCATTTGTTTCAAACTCCAGGTTAAATAATAAATTAAAAATAGTGCAAGATTTCTTTTAGGAATCTTATCGAAATTGTTTTTTGTTAAAGATCTTAGGAATAAGACGTTAATAACTTGAACAGGAGTGAAAAAGCTTTAGCTTTTTTCGTCATACACAGCAATAGCTATTGCACTCCTTATCAAATGTCGAAGTTAATAAATACTCATTCCTTAGCTGTGTATTCTCACGTCTTCAAAACTCAATACATACGCTATTGCCCTCTCTATGGCATGGCGTCTATATCGTCGCCTTCAATCTCAGGCTGCATCAAATCTTCTTTACTGACACCTAATGCCAGCACTAAAGGACTTGCGACAAAAATAGAGGAATAAGTTCCTATGACCACACCAACAGTTAAAGCAATCGCAAAATTATGAATAATTTCACCACCTAATAATGCCAATGCAATTAACACTAAAAGTGTTGTAAAAGAGGTCATAATGGTACGACTTAAAGTCTGATTCAACGAGGCATTCATAATGTCTTCTGCTGTACCTGTACGCAGCATTATAAAATTCTCACGAATACGATCATAAACAACGATGGTATCGTTTAGCGAGTAACCAATCACCGCCAGAACAGCTGCTAAAACAGTTAAATCAAATTCCAGCTGTAATATTGAGAAAAAACCCAGAGTAATCAAGACATCATGAACTAATGCTGCGACAGAACCTAAAGCAAATTTATATTCAAAGCGCCAGGCAACATAAATCAAGATACCAAACATGGAGTACAACAAAGCTAAACCGCCATCTTCAGTCAATTCTTCACCGACTTGAGGACCGACAAACTCAACTCTGCGTATATCACCCGTCTCCGCCATTGCTTTACTTGCCGCAGCAGCAACTTCAGTACTAAGCTGGGCACTACTTAAGCCTTCCCTCGGTTTTAGGCGAATCAAAATCTCTTGTGTCGAACCAAAGTGTTGCACAGTTGCATCATCAAAACCGGCTGTTTCGAGACTCGCGCGCATATTCTTCAGATCGACTGAGTGTTTATAGCCGATTTCTACCAAGGTGCCGCCAGTGAAATCAATACCTAGCTTTAAACCTTGACTAGCTAAAGAAACAATGGACGCTATCAATAATAAACCGGAAAAAATAGCGGCAAAACGACGTTTACCTAAAAAATCAATTTGTTTATTCATAGTATTTCTCCTTCCTAAATAGATAGCTTATCAATACGTTGACGAGAACCGTATATCCAGTTAATCATCATACGAGAGCCTAAAATAGCAGTAAACATGGAAGTTAAAATCCCTATAGCCAGAGTAATTGCAAAACCTTTAATCGAGCCGGTACCAAAACCAAATAACACCAGAGCCACTAATAAAGTGGTGATATTAGCATCAAAAATCGTTGCAAAGGCCTTTTCGTATCCAAGATAAATACTCGTTTGAGGAGAGTTCCTATTGCGCAGCTCTTCTTTAATACGTTCAAAAATTAACACATTCGCATCAACCGCCATACCTACGGTCAAAACAATCCCGGCAATACCCGGCAAAGTTAACGTGGCCTGTAACATGGATAGCACTGCAACAATAACCACCAGATTAAAGGTCAAGGCCAGATTAGCAATAAGACCAAAAATTTTATAATAAACCGCCATAAAAACTAGCACCAATACAAAACCCACCAGCACAGACAACATACCTTTATTAATATTATCCTGTCCCAGGCTTGGACCTACAGTACGCTCTTCAACGATATCCACAGGAGCAGCCAATGCACCTGCCCTTAGCAATAAAGAAAGCTTACGCGCTTCTTGAGGGCTATCTAAACCGGTCGTTTGAAAACGCTTGCTAAAGGCATCGCGAACCGTTGCAACACTGATAACTTCTTCAATTTTTTCTTTGCGTCGTACTTTTTTGCCATTCACCATGATCGTCGTACTTTTCTGTTCAATAAAGACGACAGCCATAGGCTGGCCTATATTATCCTTAGTGAATTTACCCATTTTCTTGGCGCCGATACCGTTTAAGGTAATATTAACAGATGGAGAACCATTTTGATCCAGACCTGATGAAGCATCAACAATCTCATCTCCAGTAATAATCACCCGTCGCTTTAATAACACAGGTGCCTTGCTATCGCGCTCATAGTAAAGGCTGGAGCCTGCTGGTATGCGCCCGTTTACTGCTCTTTGCACATCATGTTCAGTATCCACCTTGCGATATTCCAGCGTTGCTGTTGTACCAAGAATTTCTTTCGCTTGCGCCGTATCCTGAACACCAGGTAGTTGCACAACAATGCGGTTATCACCTTGCTGCTGAATCACAGGCTCGGAAACACCTAGCTCATTAACACGATTACGTAAGGTTGTAATATTTTGCGCCAGGGCAAATTTCTTGATTTCTTTTATTTCCTGCTCTGAAATACTTAAATAAATCACTGACTGAGTTTCGTCTACTTTCAAATTCAATTTACGAAATTCATCATCCACCATCGCGATGGCGGCTAGTTTGTCGTGCTCATCACGCAATACAACTTTAATCGCGCCATTGTCGAAAGTTACCGATTTATAGCGAATTTTAGCCGTACGCAACGCCAGACGAACATCATTATTATAACGTTCCTCAGCTTGTTTTATTGCAGCGCCCATATCGACTTCCAAAAGAAAATGCACCCCACCACGCAAGTCCAGTCCCAAATACATAGGTTTGGCACCTAATGCACGTAACCATTCAGGTGTTGCCGGTGCCAAATTCAAAGCTACAATATAACGGTTACCAAGGCTATTACGCCACAAATCTGCAGCACGCATCTGGTCATTAGTATTATTAAAGCGTGCTAACACTTTACTGCCTTCTACTTCCACCGCTTTTGCAGTGATATCGGCATCAATCAGTGTGCCTTCGATTTGGGTCAGCTGTAATTCTGTTATGTCAGTGGCATCGCTCACTGATATTTGTACGGATGGATCATCACCATAAAGATTGGGTAATGAATACACTATCCCCAAGACCAGAACGGCGAGAATCAGTAGGTTTTTCCATAAAGGGAAATGGTTTTGCATGATAAGTCCAACAAGATAAATCAATGTTTAGCGCTGTCTGCGCCAACGAAGAATGAGCACACTCAGGAGTTAAAAACAGCTAACTCTTGCCATGTGCCCATCTGAATATGTTTGCTCCTAAACGCTTTCAGCGGCTTAAGATTTAGCTTTTTTCATCTGAACTTTATAAGTTCCTTTAGGCATTAAGCTACCAATCTGATGACGCTGTACTTGTATAACGACATCAGTCGCGATTTCAACTTGTACAAAATTTTCATCCAGACTGACAACCTTGCCCAATACCCCGCCACCAGTTACTACTTCCGCACCAGGCTGCATCTGCTCAAGCATTTTTTTATGTTCTTTGGTACGCTTGTGCTGAGGTCTTAAAAATAAAAAATAAAAAAACACTAAAATACCTATGGGAAACATCATCCCTTCCCAACCAGGTTGTTGTGCTACTGCCGGAGCTGCTTCAGCAACAGCATCAGAAATTAAAAAACTCATGTCTTCCCCGTGTCATCAATTATTTAGTAAAAAAGCCCTTTATTATGACATATACTTCGCACAGCGACCATTATGGATTGCTATCGACCGGCTTTTGATAAGAGTCTGCGTTGCAGAAACTGTCTCGTGGCCGGCTACGCATGCGTTTTTGCACCTTGCTACTGACAAAAAATGAACTCAATATTGCCTTCGCAATGGTGACGCACGAAGTTATATCGCAAAAAAATCAGCGCCCGCCCCTCTCTTCCTGAAAAATTTAGGACCCAAAATATCTAACGATCCCCATAGCTATTCGGGAACAACCTTGCCCCGTTGTGTATAAAATAAACTTACATATTGTGTAAATACTTTATTTTCTATGGCTTCGCGCACTTCCTGCATTAAGTTTAAATAATAATACAGATTATGAATGGTATTTAATCGCGCACCCAATATCTCGTGACATTTATCTAAATGCCGCAGATATGAACGTGAGAAATTCTGGCAGGTGTAACAGGCACAGTTTTCATCTAAAGGCCTGGTATCAAATTGATATTGGCTATTACGAATTTTAATCACACCCGTCGTCGTAAAAATGTGACCGTTACGTGCATTGCGTGTAGGCATCACACAATCAAACATATCAATACCCCGCCTGACCGCTTCGATTAAATCCTCAGGCGTACCAACGCCCATTAAATATCTTGGTTTATCTACAGGCAATTGGGGATGCACGACATCCAGAGTAGCCATCATTTCATCTTTGGGCTCCCCCACAGAAAGCCCGCCAATCGCATAACCATCAAAACCAATATCAACCAGACCCGCGATAGACTCATGGCGCAAATGCTCGTACATGCCCCCCTGAACGATACCGAATAATGCAGACGGATTATCAGCATGCGCCTTTTTACTGCGCTCGGCCCAACGTAAAGATAAACGCATTGAATCAGCTGCTTCCTGTACAGTCGCGGGATAGGGCGTACATTCATCAAAAATCATGACAATATCCGAGCCTAACTCACGCTGAACTTGCATTGATTCTTCAGGCCCCATAAAAATCTTGCTTCCATCAATAGGCGACTTAAAGGTAACGCCTGCTTCAGTTATTTTGCGCAACTCACCCAGACTAAACACCTGAAACCCACCTGAGTCTGTAAGAATAGGCCCCTGCCAGTTCATAAAATCATGCAAATCCCCATGCGCCTTAATAACATCGGTGGTGGGTCGCAGCATTAAATGAAAGGTATTGCCCAGTATAATTTGCGCACCAATATCAGTGAGCTCATGCGGGGTCAGAGACTTAACCGAACCATAGGTACCAACTGGCATAAAAATAGGCGTCTCGACCACGCCTCGGTCAAAAGTCAAGCGCCCTCGACGCGCTTGACCATCGTTGTTTAGTAAATCAAATTGCATGGGTAAATAATTATAGTAATTGAATTGAGTTCTCAGAATTGAGAGTTAAGGATTAGACGTTTGTAGCGCGTACCTTAGTATGCTACAGACCAGAATGCCCCACTGAAGTACTATCAATCTGGACGGGCAATGCTGTTCACTTAAGCCCTCTGGATATGTCCTAAATATGAAATGCGCCAATATTTTCGACTTATTTTAATATTTTTCACACAATATTCACAATCAAATGCTATTAATTAGCCGTCAGAATTTAAATCTGATAAACAACCATCCGATAAAAGACGGGTGGCTTAGAGAATTTGACGACTGAAAATCGTGGTACAGGGGAAATAGCCCTGTTGTCTATGTTCACACTTTCTTTGCAAGCTAACTACTTAAACTTAAGCAACCGTAGCATGGGCAAAGGGGCTTTATTCCGTGCCTATCACTAATACCGCAAAAGATGGGCACGAAAAAGCCCTTTGCCCATCCTACAAAAGCCTCTCCTTCTCACAATGACTATGAGAGATAAATCTGTTCGCCTAAAGGCGAAGGTTTTAACCTTATGAATAGAAAATAAATGCCTCAAAAACTATCACAAAGCAGATATATTAAGTATGCACTTATTACCTTTTTGATTTTTATAATGCTAGCGATCTGGTCTGTCGACTACCTGTCTGTTGACCATATCAACGCCAATAAAATGATGATTAGCCAGTTTATTGATCAACATTACTACTTTTCAGTACTGCTGTTTTTTATAGCCTGCATCATTTTCATAAACTCACCCGTCCCCCTGGCAGCGATGGTGAAGCTATTAGGTGGCTTTTTTTTCGGCTTTTACCTGGGTGCCTTATTTAATATAGTTGCCACGATTATGGCCTGTCTGGCAGGATTTGGACTGAGCAGATATGCTTTTAAGGAAACTTTCGAAAAAAGCTACTATGAGCGACTGAAAATCATAGAAGACGAACTAGAAACAAATGGCTTCTATTACCTGTTGACTCTAAGATTAATCATGCTGATCCCCTATGCCTTAATTAACATACTGGCAGGTATGTCCCGAATTTCATTCAAAACATATTTTTTCAGTACAGCACTTGGCGTCACACCTGCATCACTGGTTTATACCAATGCCGGAAGTAAACTGGAAGAAATTAACTCGGTTTCACAACTACTGAGTCCAGCGACATTTATTGCCTTTTTATTAGTTGCCCTGATAGTCTTATTCCCCGTTTTAAACAAAAAATTTAATATCATCACCCGCAGTGATTTCTAAACATCATCAATTTATTGTTAATGAAATGAAAAATAATTCCTACCGCACCATCTGGATTTCAGATTTACATATAGGCTCTACGCAATGCCAGGCGGATGTATTACTGGACTTCTTAAAATATAATGACAGTGAAAAATTATATTTAGTCGGCGACATTATCGATTTTTGGGCACTATCCAAGAAAATGTACTGGCCAAGAGAACATAATACCGTGATCCAGAAAATCCTGCGTAAGGCACGACGCGGGACACATATCATTTACATTCCCGGCAATCATGATGAAAATGTCAGAGACTATGACAGCTATATCTTTGGCGACATCATAGTAAAAAATTCTGATATTCATACCACAGCTGGTAACAAACGTTTTCTGATAGTCCACGGTGATGAATACGACACCATAGCACAACACCATCAATGGATCGCAAAGTTAGGCAGCGATGGCTACGATATTCTTGTAGAGTTAAACCGCGTAATAAAAGCAGTCAGGCGATATTTTGGTGTTAACTCACATTTCTCTCTGGCCGCCTATATTAAGTATAAAGTTAAAAATGCCGTCCAGTTCATCTCAGATTATGAAGAAAACATCGTCCATACCTTAAAAAAAGAGAATGTAGATGGTGTGATTTGCGGACATATCCATCATGCTGAAATGAAGGAAATTGATCAATTTTTATATATCAATACCGGTGACTTCGTAGAAAGCTGTACCGCTATCGTCGAACACTTCGACGGACGCTTGGAGCTCATACACTGGACGGAAGTGAATCACGAAGATGTTATAGACTAAGACTAATAATAGCTTAGAACTTTTTATTGCATGCAATAGGCAACTAAGAATGTGTTTTATCCTCGCGGGTGTGGGGAACACGTTACGTGTTTCGTGCTACGTAATACGGCACGCGGTTCATCCCCACGGGTGTGGGGAACACTTACTGTCGTTTATTAAAATATTATTGGTCTACGGTTCATCCCCACCGGTGTAGGGAACACTTACTGTCGTTTATTAAAATGTTATTGATCTACGGTTCATCCCCACCGATGTAGGGAATACTCAAACAGCAATGCAACTGCTTAGGCGCAGTGACGCATTATCAACTACACTGACCCATATCGTCAATACTCTCAGGATAGGTATGGCTGGAGAAATGCCTTCTTCGGCCGCCGTCGGAGTTTCCAATTCCCCAGTAGCTAACACGTCTTCTATGGTGGTCATGATTTTTTAAGAATTTTCGATTGCCGGAAAATATCGCGACACATTAAGCGCACTTCTCGCTCTGGATCACGATAATTTTTAGCGGTAAGTTTAAAAGCATGCGGAATAATATCATCAAATTTAAACAGATCGGCAATATCATAGACAAAAGAGAGCGGTTTACCTGTATAAATAAAACCAATAGCAGGCGCATAAACTGCTGCCAATATTGCGGCTTCGCTAATACCATACAAACAGGTCGTTGCTGAGCTGATGCACTGATTTGGCATATCGGCACTGCCCTAATTGTTACGGTCATAGTTACTGCCGCTCCAGGTTACACTAGATTGTTTAGTCAATATTTGATAAGCTTTCTTGACTCTTGAGCCTTCAATGCCGTGCAATTGTTCGATACTACGTCTTTCGGGCGGCTTTTCTCCAATACGTATTTCATACATTTTACGCACAACTTTTAAATGTGTATTCATCCAAGGCCAACTTGGCCTGATACAGTAAACGATCAGAACACGCCTCGCCCGGTTGACCCAAAGCATATACTCGAACGCCAGCCCCTCATCTAAATTTTGCATAACATGAACGGCCTGTAGTAAATATTTATCTTTTGCATTAAAAAATGCGTACCAAAAGCTTGTTCCAGTCAATACCATGTTTTTCTTTCAACCCTTGATATAAATACTCCTTATAGTTTACCGATAAATCTTCAGGGCTCTCTGCTGTTCCAGCCAGCATTTGAAGTAATTTTTGGTTTCCCCCCTGCCGGTTAACCTTGTTTTTTCCGTTTTATCATAAATAAAATCAATCGCTTACTTGATAATATCGTAACTTCTCATTATCCACTGGCAGCGGCCGCACGAATGACTTCCGATAACGGAGGAATCCCTTCTAACTTCAGTAAGCGACTTTTTAAATAACCCCAAAATGACATGCCGTGCTTTCGGCAGGTCTTCTTGAGACTGGCAAAAGTATCACGGGCTTTCCGCCCTGCATCACTTCGTGTACTCCCGCTGATTTTTCGTTTCTTGACGTAATCCCTTATATCCCGTTCGCTTAAATTGTTATGAAGTGGGAGGTAGGGTTTGTCGAGTACACGGAGGAGTTCATGTTGATTTTTCCCCATTCGCCCGAGAGCCTGGTTAAGCGTTTCGTAACCGGTTTTGGTACTGCATAGGACTTGAAAGCGCTGCCTGATACTGCTCGCCTGTTCGGTAACAGGATTAAGTTTATAAGCTTTCAGGTCATGGTAAATCGACCAAAGCTGGTCGCGTGCGTCATCGACTGCCTTGGTATGGCTGTCATTTAAAGGAATCAGGCGATTAATCACTCGTTCGGCATGGATCCAGCACAAGGCATGATCAAAGACGTTAAACTGCCCCGCATCATCACTGATAATTGAAAAGTCAGAGGAAATGCCTTGGTCTAGCAGCCCTCCCATCAAAGCACCTTCCGTGACTATTTTTCTGTGCCGAGGTTTAACGATGCCTTGCTGATCCAGCCATTCGCACCAGTCAGGTGCCGTGTTAATGCAGACACTGATATTTTCCAGTGTCGCCAAGATTACAACAGACAGCTTATTTTGTGCCATGTATTCAATGGCACCTGTGTTCAATGTATAAAGCGTTGTTTTGCCTTGTGATAGACAGTTTAAAAAATTGATTCTGCTTTTACTTTCTGTACTACTGAACCAGGCAAAAAAATCATTGCCAATATGTGTGCAATAGCCATTTTGCCCTTTATGCCGTGCGCCAGTATCATCTGTATGAATATATTTAGAAACGGATAATCCCGTCTTCAGTAATTCATCTTTTTCGGCATGAAAATCGTCCAGATCTTCTGTTAGTATATAACTGAGCTTACCGCTCGAAATATCGACGCCTAAATCACGAATTTGTTCCAGTAGTAATGGCTGTGTGACATGTTGGTGATGGTATTGATAGAGAATAAAGGCAATAAGGCTTTTACCAAAACTACCTCCCTGAATGTCTTCGGGAAGCTGACCTAAAATCGTAAGACCCTCTGGCGTTATATATTCTGCTAAACGATAACGAATGTTATGAGTTTGAAAGGTAATATCCTGAATAACACGATCCTGATACCCTTTAAAGCGTGAACCCTCTGGGATTTCATCCGGCTGAATAATTTGGGTTTCATCTATTTTGAGGTTGCCTTTTTTACTGCGCCTTGGGCCTTTTTTCCTTTTTGATGAGGAGTCATCACTTCCTGGGGCACCCTCCTTATCCATTGTACTCGGTTTGATTTTAGGCTTTGTGGTTTCGCCTTTAAGCTTGAGTATCTCTTGTGCTAACTCATCAATCTGCTTTTGTTGCCAGGCAAGCATTTCCAATAACACATCGACTAGCGGTGTGCGATCTTCTTTGTTTATCTCTGGTAATTCAGGTTTAGGCGAGTTCATAGAATATATTGTAAAGCAACTTTTTAATATTTTCCCGTGGATAATGAGAAGTTTCATAATATCCGTTGTATTCAAGTGAGTTGCTTGCTGAATAGCCTGAAGTTTCTGTTCGTAACTATCATCTATTCGTGCTGTGATTCTCATTTTGCACCTCTTGTCTGACTGTTTGTCGGACGACTATAACACACTAACAAATTGCAATAGACATTGGTAATGTCAGCATGACTAATCGCTATCGAGTCGCAAATATCTTCAACAAGTAATAGCTTTTCAGATAGTTCTAACTAGCTGATTTCATTTTTTATTTCTTCAGGGCACATTTTTTCTCTTATACTATGCCACACAATACTATCAAGTTTTTAATTTACTCATTTCTAGTAATATTTTTTCACCTTTCACCAACGCCTTAAATAACGGCAAATCACTCTGGTATTTATGCATTAACGCTTGATAAATATTTTTTGCTTCTGCTTGTAGCTGATCTAACGCTTCTTTTCGTAAAATTCGGGCTTCTTTACGATCTATGTCTAATAAAAGCTGCTGTACGATTTGCTGGGCATTAGATATATATTGCTGCATTGCAGTATTTTTTATACCTACTATAAAGTTTGTATTGTATCCTACCGCTTTTTTAGCAAATATTTTATTGAGTGCTCGAGATAGGCGATCTTTTATTTCTAGCCCAGTGTCAATTACTTTTTCTATGCGTTCTAACTTGTCTTTATCCCAATGCTCAGGCATTGAATATAAATCATAAATACGACCTTTTATTGAACCTTTTGAAGCTATATTTCCACCAATTAATAAATTAACTTTTTTTCTAGGAGCAAGCTTTCGAAACTGACTTACAATAAACGCAGGTGTTGTTACGCTTGATTCTGTTTTCCTGCCTAAAACATAAGAGGAAAAGTCTTGCCAACTTTGCCAATTTTGATCCCTCGCACAGACAGGAAATACTCCTTTATCATTTTGCGTAGTTGGCGTAAAAGGGTGTGGCCACCATTGCGCTCCTCCATCACGCCCCTCTTTTTTTGAGCCATAACTTCCCGTATATCTTAAATAACGAAATTCATTTATTGATTTATTCGATTGATGGCCACAAACATCACAAATACAATTTTCATCTATTTCGGAAAAATCAATATGATATGCCAACGCAAATAAGCCACGTTCCAGGCCTATTTGGTGGGCATAATAAATATCCCCTAGCATAGGATCCTGCCACATTAACTTATTATTTGGTTCAGTTATTGCTCTTAATGATTCGAAAAAATCTATTGCAACCGTATTGGATAATACAGTCGTTTTTAAATTTTCTCCTGAAATCAGCGTTGACAATGAACCGCCACCTCGAATTCCAGTTGCTCCAAATTTTGAAAAACACTCTCCCTTAATATTCATATGTAAATTATAATTTAATACATGAATACAATCTGGACAGACTATATTTGCCTGAGACACTTCTGAAAACAAACCTGATGCATCCTCAGACCCTCCACATTCAATGCCTGAGACAAGTTTTGTAATGGGAGCAGAATATATCTTACTTTCGTTTGGCATAGTTGAACGCATAAAACACTTTTCATCAAACCAATGTAAATCAACGTTGCATAATGCGAGATCATATTGCTCTGCCGTTAAACCATGCTTCAAATAGCTTTTTAATTCATTTAAAGCCGGCTTTATTACAACTGTGCTTAATGAGCCTAATAACTGCAAAATTGCCAACTGAATTTCATCAAAAGCATATTGCAGTTGATAATCTGTATCAGAAGTTAAAAGCGTCTTTAAAGAAATTTTCCCTATAGTGGTGGAAATAAAATCATCGGTTAACAAGTTCATTTATCATATCTACTGCTGGCACAAACATAAACCATACGCATGGCATTTTTTCTGGGTATGCTGGTGATTAAATCGCGTACTTGAAGCGTTGCAATTTGGTTTTCACCAGAAACATCACTAAAAATATGACCTTTTTTTGCCAATGCTTTTAATGCATTGGCAGGATTATCATTGTTTATAATCGTTTCAAATAATGGACGTGTTAAAGGACAAGATTTACGACCTTGAAATAGAGTAAAGACAGGTGATTTAATTTTTGTTTGTAATAACTTAATGGTTTCGTCATCCGCAGTTATCGCAAAGGAATGTTCACTATCACACCAGTATTCCCTATAAGTGGGTTTCGTGCCTTTTTGGATTTTCCCCATTGGACTGCGAAAATTCTGTACCGTGTGATAATCCACTATTTTTTGCCCGGTATTATGCACTTGCACAGCAACCTTTAGCTGGTTAGATAAACGATACAATTGCTCATGCTGATCGCGAGTAATCCCTATAGCAGCGCCTAACAAACCGAGTACTGCTGATCGTGTCGGAAAGTGATTAACTCTCCTATGCACATCAAAGGTTTGCAAGCCATAGGCTGACAGACCTTCTGTTCTTAGAATTAAGGTTTTCATAACTTGACCTTAATTAAAGTTGATGTCGCTAAGCTTGCTGACCAAATAGATCTGTTCACTTTTGGCTGAATCAGTCATATCAAAGGCGATTGCTTTGGATTCTAGTTCATAGCCTAAAACTAATTTTTCATAATGAGAAATTAGACTGTTAATTGACTCTTCCATGACATCACTGTTATTTTTAATCGCACGTCTAAAGGCATTTGCTAAGGATAAAGGCTGATCAGACTTAGTAACCATGACAAAATCCGCATGATTATGGGCAGCAAATGTTTTTTGCTTAGCAGAAGGTGAAACTTGTGCAAAACAGCGCACAACGGTATTAATGATGTCATTTAATTCTTGTTTGGATTTTTGAGTGTTTTCTGCAAGCAAATCCAGATTAATAGAAGCATAACGGTAAAACACACCAGAGCTAAATTCTGTTGTACCAATATGTCCTGAACCTTGCTCTGCTAAATCATCACAAGCGGTAAACCAGTCCACTTCAATATCAACACTGTGAGTGGTCAAACTGTGAGCAACACTCATAGCGGCTTCTACATTACGCGCTGGACAACTCGCATCCATTCGACCCGATAAGGCAACGTCAATAGTGGGTAATTGGGGGATACTTTTTAATGCTTTCAGCTCAGTCCCAGCCAACACCATATTAATAGCTTCCTTAATCGCGCCGAGCGCATAAGGCTGAACTGCATCAAATTCACGCCTGGTTTCACCCGTTTCCTTATTTTTTTCTTTTTTAACTTTAGAGCCAAGATTTAACAACACGTCTTCAATTAATTTTGCATCAGCATCAGGTAATTCTTTTATACATAATGCAAATAGTTCATCGAATTTATTAGTACGAATTGAAACTTCGTCAACCACCTTGCGATAGATGTAACTTTGTCTTATCGCTCTTTTTAAACATTGGCTAGAAATACGGCTACGGGTTCTGCCACCAAAAATAGCGGTTTTTTGTAACCCGTAATCATCACGGTTCATCATTGAAGAGGGGTGAGAAATCAGTGTATGGATATTAATAAATGTAGTCATGCGCCTATTTCTTGAAATGAATTAATCTTGTTGGGATAAAATGAAATCTTTTAATAAATTGCGTCTGGACTTATCGCTCCAGTATTGTGCAAGTTTGCCAATGCTGTCTGAATTAAGCTGTTTACTGCATATCAATTGACGCTTAAGGTATTCGATACCACTTTCGCCACTACGACTAATCTGTTTAATATGCTTTTCTTTAACACCTGCATAAATCAATGCCTTAGCCACTGAACGCGGTTATTCTTCATCATTGGCTATATCTACATCCACTAGCAAAAACAATATACACAACGTTTGTTGGTTATCGGGTAAACCGTCATTTTTAGCACACGAAAATAAGCGGGGGCATTGGCTATGTTTTTCAAATTACAGCGATTTAATTCAGCTTGATCCCCTTTTCCCAACCGACAGTAGGCTTCATAAATTCTTTGATACATTATTTTTCCTTTTATTGTGTTCTGGCAAGCGATAATAATCCAGCGCCTGCATGTTTTTTACGACCTACCCCCATCACAACCGCATTATGAATTTTATCGGCATCGGTTATTTGTAATATGCCTTCAAAGGTTACAAAGCGGGATTTATAAATTTTTCGGCTATCCACTAATGCAGAGTCCATTGAGGTCACTGTAACATTTGCCCCCGTTAATTTACGCTGCAACCACTGAATTTGTTCTGCCTGATCTTGAATTTCAATCACATTTCTAGCTTTACTTAATCGTTTGGTAGGATGTGCGACAAGTTTAAATCTACAATAATCACCATTTACCAAATTCAACTGAAAGACTTTACTTTTTAGAACTTCTACCTTGTCACTACTTTTAGGTTCAGTGGATGATTGCAACAGAGCGACAATTTTCTCCTTGTTTTGGCTTTCAATTCGATACAAATGATCACGTTTTCGTTCAGGTGTATTGGGAAATAAACTCCAAATCGCTTGATGCTGCTCATAACTGTCAGTGGATTTTAAAACCACCTGTGAGATATACATTCATTCAACTCCTTTATTCAATCGTTGTTACATTTTTTTGTAACCGCTCATCAAATATGCCTACTTCACAGTAAAAAATATCTGAACCAATAACCGCATTTGGGCAAAAATAATCATCATTTTTCATTTTGCCAGCTTTCCAGATAAAGACACGGTATTTTTCTCTCTGTCTTGTTGTTCGGCATATTCTCTTTCATGTCATAAATCTTCTTTGGATTTAGACACTACAACGGCCAGAGGTTGCTCACCTTCTCTGGTTAGTAAGGCTGAACGTGGGTCAACATCATTCAGTAGTCGTGAATCTCGGTTGCTGATCATTTTTGCTGAATAATTGCCGCCCTCCTGTTCATTATTAAATTTTTCAACAATTTACGTCAGTATTGTAAGTTCCTTGATATAGGATTTGTCATAATGAATCAGACTATTTGCATCTCGATAACAATCTGGAAAAACAAGTTGTGGATGCGCCTGTAAATATTTTTTGTTCGGTATAAAACCTGAATATTTTTATGCATATAACCGTTACCAGCATAAGCGGTTGAAAAATTCGCCTCTACTTGGAGTAAATCAGGGCATAAGGTAATAAATAACGGCGCTTTAATCACATTCGCACGTAGAAATAGTTTAGCGTTTTCATCTGTCCGATCATGCCGCCATAAACGCCCCATGCGTTGCATTAAAAATTCAATCAATGCGATTTGACACACCAGAACATCAAAGATGTCTATATCCAGCAATTACTCTATCACTTGTGTTGCAAACAATAATCTTCCTTTACGTATACAAAATAATACAGCAGATTTAGATTGCTGTTTGCTTAATTTAGTTTGATAAGAAATTTGATTTAAAGTACTGCCGACTTTTGTAACCAAATATACGCCACCTCCCTCATTATCAACTTTTCCCTTGCTCCAGTATCGGTAATATAAAGGCTCTGTCATTTATCACTCCTTGCAATGAATCTTGATTCAATTATATTATCCACAGCCACTACCTCATTCGGTGAGGCAGTGATAATTTTTTTGCATTTTATTGATTTCTTCCTTAACCGCTGCTTTTAAAAACTCCAGTGCTATCACCATGACTTCTGCGCCATGTTTGAGAATATTCATGATTAACTCCCGGCTGTCACTAAAGGGAAAACTCAGTTGATAGTTGTCGTTACTCAGCCATTCACCTTGTTGCTCAGCATGCCAAAGTTCATCAACTACCCAATTTGCACGGGCTTTGCTAAACTCCAGTAGTGCTGTATGTTCAGCTTTTCCGGTAAATATGCCGTATGAGGAATGCAAAAAGTCCTGCAAAAAATTTTGGGAAATTGTTAAGGCTGTTTTATCTAGTATCGTTACTGAGTGGATATTATATACAAAAAATATTCGCAGATCATTGCGAAAATGGCAGTGTGCGACAAAATACCTGATATCTCGTTAATATATGAGTTTTTGTCCTGAGAGTATCCGTTCGCTGTTTTCCCGGCCTTGCTTTCTGGATCGATATTGGATGCGTATTTGTTTATTACTGAATAGAGCGCTGGTTATCTTTTTAAAATATCTGTCATCCTGTAAGCGCCTGCCGACAGTCGTGACCTGTATTTTTTCGGAGATATCGGGTTGCGGGCTATTTTCCCGACTGAGCATCTTATTAATCCGTTGATGCAAACTTTCAATCAGATCACTGAAAATTCCAGGGCTGATATTTTGCAGTATTTGCTGACAAATCAACAGCCCATGTAATTCTTCTGAACTAAACCATAAACCAGGTAACTCATAGGATTTCACAGCTGTTTGCTGGTTATAAAAATAGCCGTTCGCTTCGCGGTTATACTCAACGGGAGCATTAAGGTAATCTCGTAATACTTGTATGTCTCTGTCAGCGCTGGATTTAGAACATTCCAGATGCGCCATGATTTGTTTAACTGAGACTGGAGTACGGTGGTTACTAAATATTCTATGTAAACGATATATTCTGTCAAACGATCCATTGTTTTCCTTAAATAAATTATGTTTTTTTAACACTGTAACAAAATCTAACGATTTGTTTATCTTTACTTCGCGCGGTGACGGTTGCGGATTTTATAGTGAGTCGATGTTTTCTCATGCGCTACATTAGAACTACTTTTTCTCGTTCCCATGCTCTGCACCACTACCATTAAGTTAACAGAGTATTGTATTTATAATAAATGTATTACATTGTAGGTCGGATTAGATTTTCCTGATTACGTACAACTCACAGTCATATTAAAAGATCTTTAAATATCAGTATGTTAATAGTCTCGTCATTCCCGAAGTCTTTTATCGGGAATCTTTGCTTTCCCCACGAGAATCCTGCTAAAAGCATGCAGGAATGACGAATATAGCTGAGAGTTGTGGGTAATCAGGTAGATTTTTGTTGCAAAGCAATAAAAACTAGAAGTTACGCATTGACAGTCAATGTTAAACTATAATACAGAAAAATGCCGAATCCACTATAAATCTAGACCTTGATAAGAGAAATAACCCGCCCATCAACTGCTCGTTGTACTTTACCGATGTACATAGGATTTTTGTTAAGTGAGCCTAAACAGGCTAGCTGTTGCCGGCTAGGAGAAGTTATGTCAATTTCACATGATAGCGTCAACCGATTTCTGAATCGTGAATCGTATACCGGGCGCGATTTATATAACGAAGCCAGTCCTACTTTGAATTTAAAGGGCGGAACCTTAAGTGTTGACGATAGCGTACTGGATAAGCCTCATAGTCAGTACATGGCTTTTGTCAGTCATTTTTGGTCAGGCAAGCATCACCGAGCGGTCAAAGGGATTAACCTTGTTACTTTGTACTACACGGATACTCAAGGAAAACACCAACCTGTCAATTTTCGAGTGGTAGATAAAGCCGAAGGGAAAACAAAAAATGACTACTTTCTGGATATGCTTGCAGAGGTATTATCTTGGGGGCTTGAGCCAGGCTTTGTAACAGGAGATAGTTGGTACAGTTGCGTAAAAAATCTTAAACGGATTAGAAATCATCAGATAGGATTGCTCTTTGCGCTGGAAAGTAACCGCTTGGTTTCTGTTGAAGAAGGAACATGGGTTCAAGTTAAGCAACTAGAAGTTCCAGAGGAAGGCTTGGTCGTTTGGCTCAAAAATTTTGGGTACGTGAAATTATTTCGGACAAAGTTGAAAGACCAACTTCGCCATTATATAAGTGCACTACCTAATGACGAGCAAACCAAGTCCTTTGGCAGTAGGGATTTTACCGAACAACATGATCGACATTGGCAAATTGAGCAATATCATCGTGCAATTAAGCAAGTATGTAACATTGAGCAATTTCAGGTTCGCAGCAAAGGAGCCATTAAAAATCACCTTTTTGCTGCAATTTGTGGGTTTGTTCAATTACAAAAATTGAGCTTCGCAGAGGTCATTAGTAATGGCTATGTCACCGTTAAGTATTGAAAATCACCCAGAGCAGAATGTAACAATTGCTCAGGGGTTAGATTGTGGTTCCGATCCATAATTCTGCACCAAGCCAAATAATTAGGTAAATACTTGGTGGCTACACCATGAAAGCGGTCTAGCCATGATTTAAAACGGTGGTGGTATGCATTGACATTTTGTATATGATAGGCCCCTTTAGTCACCCGCTGCCCTTGACTCATGTTAACGATTTCATGAGATACTTTTTCAGCTTTACAAAATGCACCATAAGTTGGATTGCCATCACTCACAAGGAGGGCATCCTGGTCTAGTATTGGCTTTAAATGCGTATCAAGAACAATTTTGCTTATTGGGCCATTACCTGTCACAAAATCTACGGTTTGTTTTGAGCGATCACGAGCAATTAAAATGCACATTTGCTCATCAGAAATCCCTCGCTTAGTCGCACAGCCCCCTCGTTTCCTTGGTTGACGATTGAGATGGCGTTCTCCTTTATGTGACTCAAGTAAGTAGGTTTCATCAGCTTCTGTAATGCCATGAAGAGCACTGGGACGATCCTGCTGAATCCAGCTTAAAAAACGGTGCCGCCATCGAAAGGTTGTAGTTCGATGCACATTAATTTCTTTAGCTGCCTGCCGGACAGTCAATGATTCTGCGATAGCTCCTAAGTAATCAAGCCACTTTGACTTGAGGCGTAGATGAGCAAGAGGCGTTCCTGTCAAAGCATTAAATGTCTTTTTGCAGGCTTTACAGCGGTAGCGCTGAAGGCCATCTTTTATACCATGCCTGTGGCTTTCGGTATGGGAGCAATGAGGGCATTTACCTTTGCTATCAAATATTGTTTCAATTAAATCAAAAACCTTAGGTTCGTCCTCTAGTTGATCCAGTGCTTTCGTTAGAACAGTGCGTTGATGGTGGTCAAGTTGATTTATTTCGGAAATGAACTCTAAAAACTCTGGGGCTTTCATAACTATCTCCTTAATTTACATGGGCTTTATTTACTTATACGCTCTTGTTATATGAAATTCCATACTTTACGGTGACATAGCCTTAGTAATTGCTATAGCGTGCAAAGAAATTTATTCAAAGATATCATGGCTTCATTTATTGAGACGTTTATGCCAAATATAAGCCATTTAAACCCAGAATTTCAACCTGTCGTCAATGCGTAACTTCTAAAAACGTAACTCAACATAGACTCGAATCGAGGCTGATGAGTGTCAGCAATCGTTAAAAATCACACAGTAGCCGCTTGCAGCGAAGTGTACAATAAAAGCATTATCGAATCATAGGCAAGCTTATCGAGAGACTCCGTCTACTCGACCAGCCAGATTGATTTTTTAAGTTTACCCTGCCCCCAGTTATTACAGTTATTACTCGTAAAATGCTTCCCGTATTTCTTGACCATCTGATTTATATACTCTATAACAATATCAAAATAATAGAAATAAAGGGAAAAAGATGAAAAAACGACCCGTATCATTTTGCGTATTTGCTGTCTTAGTAATTTTCAGCGCATTTCCGAGCTTAGTTGGCGCAGACCAGAATAGTCGGGACTTACCACCGGTTGGACCATACGGAGTTGCCGTAACCCCGGGCATTTATTTAGTAAATTTCTCACTCCTGTACATCTCGAATCCTAACTTGGCAGCTAACATGCCAGCATACAGGACGCCCATTCCTTTAGTGTTTTCCGACTGCCTTGAGAAAAACCCACAAGGGTGCTCCTATGCCGCATTTGCACGCTTCTTCGGCGATAAGCCTTTCCCTCGAAGCAAAAGTTGTTCCTATCCGACAGCTTGTCAGGCGAACTCTAAATGGGAGCGATTGGCTCCGGGTATAGCAAGACGTCTTAGCCAGCTTAACGAACCATTGGGGCTGGATCGGGCCAATAAAATCGCCCGAAGTCTTGGCATTGACAAGGGCATGATCCTGACCGATTGGGAATATCAGTGTATGATCGGGACGCCTGCAGACCGAGATGAAGACCAGGATACTATTGTTACTTGCGTAAATAATCTCACTAATTCGAACGGAACCACAAACATTCCTCTTTCGAGTTATGGGTTATCTATTACTCAAAAGGGCGATGCACAAAGCGATTGCGCACCAGAAGCTCCCTGCCTCGTATTTAATGACCTATTCGATGGGCCACTAGAGAAAATTGCCATTAAGTGCGGATTCGAGCAGAAGCTGGATCGTATGGTACGTGAAACGTCGTTTCCACAGCTCATAGAGAATGCTAACGGTTGTCAGCAATTCGGTATCAAGGAAACCAATGGTGCGTGCATAGTCGAACCAGTCTGCTCTTCGAGATATGATTAGATCTGGCGTTTGACAAAAAGTTAGGCTGACGTATTCTGTTGGAATTTTATCCGCCACGATAGAAATAACAACGAGGAATAGGTCAGTGAGTAATGATAATACCATTAACTGCCATTACATTAACTGAGGTCAATACAAATTAAATGCCCATCTTCCCTTACATAAGAAAGGTGCTATTTAATTAAGTACCTGATCCTAATTATTAAAAACTAAAAATAGAGTCAATTTATCTTGTTATTAATAGGCTTGCTTGCAGTCAATGCATTCCAGCCGATAGTGATCCTGTAAACCATCCAGAAGATAGTCATAAACAAGGTAAAAATGCCTATTCCCATTGCAAAAGTAAGCCCTGATACTGCAATCCCTGCTATAGCTACCCAACAGGTTTTTATTTGCCAGTTGAAGTGAGATTCGAGCCATGTGCCCTGCACTTCATTCCGCTTATAAAAATTAATTGCTACACCCACCAATAAAGGCAAAGCTGCAAATATCAAGCTGAGTGCCTGACATAAATAAACCGTAGTCGTTAATCTTTTTAATTCCCGTAATTGATCAGGATCTTTTTGTTCAGTTGCTAAATTATTCATCAAACACCTACCTTTTGAGTTGTCAATTAATTAGACTAGCCGAAAAAATTCAGTTAATTTTTTATAAAAACCGTATCCAAAACCAAAGCTCAAATACTGCGCCTGCTAAAAAAGTAAGCCAACCCGCACCAGAATAACCCAAAGCATAAAATACCAAGGAAATAACCAGTAAAATAGTTGTTATTAAATGACGTTTCATTTCTTGTTTAACGCAGTTTTTAACCCTTTACCTCGCTCAGTAGCCTTGCTCATCACCTTCCCTCTGGTTTGGATCTCTTTCTTTGTTATATGCCTGGGTAATTGACCTGCGGAATAACTCCATATATACGCTAATACCCAGCTTTTCATTACTCTTTAGCTAAACTAAATACTCTATCAGGCAGATTGAAGTCGCTCTACAGGCAATCCAGCATTCGCTTTAGTCGTCTCGCTTAAATTCCCCTTCTATTACGCCTGGTTCTGCTTTGGATTTTTGTTGCCCCGGAACTACACCCGCCTGTATTAAACGTTTTTCAATGATGTATTGCGCAATTCTTCTGCGCACGGAAGGAATCAAGCAAGCAAAACCAATAACATCGGTAAAAAAACCCGGTGTTAATAATAATGCGCCTCCTACCAGCAAAATAGGACCTTCAACCATTTCATAAGCAGGAACTTCTCCGCGTTGTATGTTTTCCTGAAAACGCTGCCAGGTTGCTATGCCTTGATGTCTTAACAGGCCTGCGCCGATTATTGCAGTACTCACAACCAGGATAATAGTAGGAAATACGCCAACTATGCCTCCAATTTGTAATAACAGATAAATCTCTATAAAGGGGACAATTAAAAAGGCTAAAAAGACGAGTTGGATGGGGTTCATTATGTGACCTCTTTGTTTATCCGGTTAATAGAACTGACTTTATTAATTTTTGTCTTAGACTCTCTACAATAAGGACTTTTTAAAAAAAATCAAATAATCAGTCTGCCATTGTATTCAGCCAGCTGTATTTGTCACCTTTAATATTAGTAACCTTTCCCCGGTAAATTTGTTTTTTTGTGCTATTTCAGTATCACATCAATTTATCTAAAATATCTGGTCTGACTTTCAAAAAGCAGAGGTTTGCGCTACAAATCATTGAAAATATACTATCGTCCTGTGGTAATATCATGACTATTTAAATCTCGGTTTATCTTAGGCAAAAAACAGCAAGCACATATACACTTTACTTTATGCTCTCTTGCCTGCAACAGACAGATACCGAACGTTTTTTTCAGAGCACCAGCCACAATGATAGACCAAAAATCTTTGTTTTTTCCTGGCGTAAACGGATTGCCTGACTCATTCTCTAGATAACATAATGCACTATTTGAAATTTACTTTTGCCTGCTTTTTTATTCTTGTTAGCCACTGGGCCTATGCCATTGATCCAGATCAGTTATTGCCGCCTGATCAAGCGTTTAAAGTCTCCGCTACAGCAACAGAGGACGGCAACGTAAAGATTTCCTGGTTAATTGCCGATGGATATTATTTGTATCGCAAGAAAATTTCCTTTGCCTCAAAAACCAATTCGATAATTATTGAGCAAGCTGATTTACCAGCCGGTGAAATGAAAAAAGATCCAAATTTTGGTGATATGGAAATTTATCGCCATTCTATAGAAAGTCTTTTAACACTAAAACGCCCTGCTACTGCTGTACCGTTTTCTGTATTAATCAAACACCAGGGCTGTTCAGATTTGGGGCTTTGTTATCCACCGCAAAGTACCATTATAGATGTTCATTTGCCTGCTATAGATACACCACAGGGTAGCGGTTCATTTAATCCCTTAGATCAGTTAAGTAAGGGGCTGAATCTAGGCCTTCAGCTATTTTCTGATAAATTATTGCCTGCTGATGAAGCTTTTCAATTTTTAGCCACAGTCAAAGATGGTCAAACATTAAATCTACAATGGCGCATAGCTGATGGCTACTATCTGTATCGGGAAAAATTTGCACTACAGTTATCAGGAGCCACTGATACGCAGATACTAAGTTATGAGATTCCTCACGGAAAAGCTAAATATGATGAAGCTTTTGGTAATGTAGAAATTTTGCATGATACTTTAAGTGTTAATGTGTCCCTTGCCCGCAGCAATCCCGACGCACACGAAATAACGCTTATTGCCAAGTTTCAAGGCTGTGCGGAGCGCGGGGTTTGTTATCCGCCGATGGAGCAGACAGTTAATTTACTCTTACCTGCTGTTTCAACTGCGGCAATCTCTATGCCTTCTGGTACAGTTAATAATAAACCCGCTTCTGAGCAAGACCTTATCGTTGAATCTTTACAACAGGATTCTTTCTTCCTGACCTTATTAAGCTTTTTAGGCTTTGGTTTATTATTAGCCTTTACTCCCTGTGTGTTTCCGATGATTCCCATTTTATCGGGAATTATTGTCGGCCAAGGCAAGGATATTACTAACCGCAAGGCTTTTTTCCTGTCTTTTAGTTTTGTCCTTGCTTCAGCAATTACCTATACTGTTTTTGGGGTGCTTGCGGCTTTATTTGGCAGTAATCTCCAGGCTACTTTTCAGGCACCCTGGGTGATTTATCTGTTCAGTGGTATTTTTATCATTTTATCCTTGTCGATGTTTGATTTTTATCATCTGGAACTGCCAAAATCCTTACAATCTCGTTTGCACAATGCCAGTAACAAGCACCGTGATGGATCTTTTATCGGTGCGGCTTTAATGGGTGTCTTTTCTTCGCTGATTGTCGGCCCTTGTGTGGCTGCACCGCTGGCAGCCGCACTGATGTATATTGGTCAGACAGGAGATCTCATTCTGGGCGGCTCTGCTTTATTTGTTATGGGCTTCGGCATGGGTATTCCACTACTGATTATTGGTACTTCGGCGGGTAGCTTATTACCCAAGGCGGGACACTGGCTTAATACCAGTAAATCAGTATTTGGGGTTATTATGCTGGCTGTCGCCGTGTGGATGTTAGAGCGTGTAATAGCATCTGAAATCATCATGTTATTGTGGGCAATGCTGTGCATTATTCCAGCTATTTACCTGCGTGTATTAGATCCTTTACAGGAAGTAGATAGCGGATGGCATAAGCTATGGAAGGGGTTAGGTGTTATTTTATTTGCTTATGGTTTACTGATTTTAATCGGCTTAAGTGCAGGCAGTAGTAATCCTTTGCAACCGTTAAAGGGCCTCTCATCAAGTTCGTCTGGTCAACAACAGGAAGCGCCGTTAGCGTTTAAAAGAATAAATTCTTTAGCAGAATTAAACCAGGAGTTGCAGGCCGCAAGCGCTCAGGGAAAATGGGTGATGCTGGATTTTTATGCTGACTGGTGTATTAGCTGTAAAGAGATGGAAGCCTATACTTTAAGCAAACCTGAAGTCAAGCAGGCACTGTCTGGTTTTGTTATCTTGCAGGCTGATGTAACTGAAAATAACGAACAGGATAAAGCTTTATTGAAAGCCTTTAATTTAATCGGCCCCCCCGCAATTTTGTTTTTCAATCTTAATCAGCAAGAACAATTCGATGCGCGAGTGATTGGTTATCAAAAGGCGGAAAGCTTTTTGCAAAATTTGTCACAGCTTAAATAATACTCATACACATGCCTAAACAATTTATTGCTTTAATATTTTTTGTCCTCTTGCTGGTTAGCTCATTGTTTGCCTGGCATACTAGCCAGAAACCTTCCCAGACTCAGCAAGCTTTTGCATTGGCTGAGTTTTCCCTGCCCGATCTTGCTGGCACTATTCACTCTATTTCAGAGTGGCATGGAAAAATTTTAATTATTAATTTCTGGGCTACCTGGTGTCCTCCTTGCCTGAAAGAAATTCCTGAACTTATTCAGCTACAAGCAGAATATTCGAGCCAGAATGTTCAATTTATTGGCATAGCAATTGATGAACCCGGTTTAGTTGAAGACTACTTAAGCTTTACTGATATAAATTATCCTGTCCTGATTGCCGAGTCAGACGGGGGGGGGCTATCTCAAAAACTAGGTAATACTGTAAACGCCATTCCCTTTACCGCTATAGTAAACCAGCAGAAACAAGTTATTTTTCATCACCCTGGCGAGCTATCCAAGCAACGCTTACGAGAGCTGATTGAGCCATTATTAAGTGCGAACCAGTAACCTCATTACACAGTTAAGTAGTAAAAAAACAGCGAGTTTTGTCGCGAACTGTTGCTAAAAAACATATATCTGGACAAAACCATTCAAATTAGGGAAAATTAACACTTTCTTACGTAAAATAATAAAAACACAGCGTAACAGAATGGCAAAAATCACAATTCTTAATGGCCCTAATCTCAACTTGCTTGGTGTTCGGGAGCCAGGTCATTATGGCAATAAAACTCTGGCTGACATTCAAAAAAGTACTGAAACACTCGCTACTCAATCTGGCCATAGTTTAAATTTTTATCAAAACAATGCAGAACACGAGATTGTTGAACTTATTCACCAGGCTTTTGCTGAGCAAGTTGATTTTATTATAATTAATCCTGCTGCATTTACCCATACCAGCGTCGCAATTCGCGATGCTTTATTAGCAACAAAAATTCCTTTTATAGAAGTCCATCTGTCCAATGTTCACGCGCGCGAGTCGTTTCGCAAACACTCCTATTTCTCTGATATTGCAGAGGGCGTTATTTGTGGACTTGGTGCAACTGGATACGAACTAGCCTTACAGGCTGCCCATCAGATACTACTCGAGAGAAAATAAATCGTGGATATTAGAAAAATTAAAAAACTGATCGAAATTATTGAAGAATCTGACATCGCTGAAATTGAAATTACGGAAGGCGAAGAGTCTGTGCGTATTAATCGTTACTCATCACGTTCCGCACCTGTTGCATATGCAACTGCCCCACCTGCTTCAGTAGCTGCTGCAGCAGCTCCGGCGATAGCTGAATCTGCAACGGTTGAACCCTCAGGTCATGTCGTTAAATCACCCATGGTAGGTACATTCTATCGTTCAGCGTCTCCAGGCTCGGCACCTTTTGTAGAATTAGGCAAGTCCGTTAAAGCAGGCGATACACTTTGCATTATTGAAGCAATGAAAATTCTTAACCAAATTGAGTCGGATAAGAGTGGCGTTATCAAGCAAATATTAATCGAAGATGCACAAGCGGTCGAATATGATCAAGCACTATTCATCATAGAATAATAACGAGGAAAAAAATATGTTCGATAAACTTGTTATTGCTAATCGTGGTGAAATTGCTCTGCGTATTTTACGCGCCTGTCGCGAGTTAGATATTAAAACCGTGGCTGTTTATTCCAGTCCGGATCGTGATTTAAAACATGTTCGCCTGGCTGATGAAGCTATTTGTATTGGCCCCGCTGCCTCTATAGATAGTTATCTGAATATCCCTGCCATTATTAGCGCAGCAGAAGTAACAGATGCAGAAGCGATTCACCCCGGTTATGGATTTTTAGCAGAAAGTGCTGAATTTTCTGAAAAAGTCAAACAAAGCGGTTTTATCTTTGTCGGCCCTGAAGCGGAAACCATTCGTATCATGGGCGATAAAATCCAGGCAAAAAAAGCGATGATCGCGTCTGGAATCCCCTGCGTACCAGGCAATGGCGAACCATTAGGTGATGATAATGCAACCAATTTGAAGATGGCACAGGAAATTGGCTATCCGATTATCATTAAAGCAGCTGGCGGTGGTGGTGGCCGTGGTATGCGTACAGTGCATACCGAAGGTGCATTAATCAGCTCAATCGCCTTAACCAAATCAGAAGCCGGTCAATTTTTTGGCAATGCCACGGTCTACATGGAAAAATTCCTTGAAGACCCGCGTCATATTGAAATTCAGGTTCTTTCTGATGCACATGGCAATGCAATCCATTTAGGTGAGCGCGATTGCTCTATGCAACGTCGCCATCAAAAAGTAGTTGAAGAAGCGCCAGCACCTGGTATTACCGAGGAACAACGAAAGTTTATTGGCGAACGCTGTGCGCAAGCCTGTGTGGATATGGGCTATTTAGGTGCGGGAACCTTTGAATTTTTATACGAAAAAGGTGAGTTTTTCTTTATTGAAATGAATACCCGTATACAGGTTGAGCACCCTGTAACAGAAATGGTTACGGGTATTGATATAGTCAAAGAGCAAATACGCATTGCTGCCGGAGAGCCCCTTTCTTATACTCAGGATGATGTCGTTATACGAGGTCATGCGATTGAGTGCCGCTTAAATGCTGAAGACCCGGCAACCTTTATGCCTTGCCCGGGTACCATTGATGTTTTCCATATGCCGGGCGGCCCGGGAATTCGCTGTGAGACTCATATCTATAACGGCTATAAAGTACCCCCGTTTTATGATTCGATGATAGGTAAATTGATTGCGCATGGAGAAGATAGAAACAGCGCTATTGCACGCATGAAAACAGCGTTAAGTGAAATGGTCATAGATGGCATTAAAACCAATATTCCCTTGCAAATAGACATCATGGCGGACAGTGCTTTTGCGCTTGGCAGTCAGAATATCCATTATTTAGAAAAGAAACTAGGTATGAGTTAACACGATATAGTGCGGATCTTAGTTTGCTTTTTGAACTATTTCGGCAGGCAGGTTGGGTTAGGCTTTTTTGCGCAGCAATAAAAACCTAACTCAACACTGCACTAAGCTCAGCAATTAATTTGAATCAACAGATCAGTTTTTAGCCTACACTAATCAACGCACCGTATAGGTTAAAACCCACCTCCCATCTAACCCCAATCCTTTTATTATGGCCTGGCATCAAATTTCCGTGGTGAGCAACGACACCTCAGCTGCTGATATTTCCAATTTTCTTAGCGAACTAGGCGCTGTTTCAGTGACATTTATGAGCGCCGCAGCCAAACCTGTTTATGAACCTGGTATAGGCGAAACCAAGATTTGGGAGCAAACACAAACCATCGCTCTATTTGAACTTGATGCGTCTCCTGAAATTATCAAGACTCTGCTTTTCCAGCAGTTTCCAGAAAATATCATGCACGACTGGTATGCAGAAATCTTGCAAGATCAAATCTGGGAACGCGCATGGATGGAGCACTTCCAGCCTATACAATTTGGCGAACGCCTATGGATATACCCTTCAGGCCAGGAGCAGTCTAAGCCTGGCACTGTAAGTTTGATACTGGACCCAGGTCTCGCCTTTGGCTCGGGCACTCATCCAACAACTGCACTCTGTTTAGAGTGGCTGGCAAATCACGATGTTACAGGAAAAACGGTCATCGATTTTGGTTGTGGTTCTGGCATTCTTGCAGTTGCTGCTGTATTACTCGGCGCTAAAGAAGCACACGCAATTGATATAGATCCACAGGCGCTTACTGCGACACAGGATAATGCACAGAAAAATCAGGTCGCATCAAAAATAAAAACTTACTTACCCGAAGAATTCACTCATTTTGAAGCTGATTTAGTATTAGCAAATATTCTAGCTAAGCCACTAATTGAACTATCTGAGAATATTGGTAGTTTAGTGCAAACTCAAGGACAGCTGGTTTTATCTGGCATACTCAAAGAACAGGCTGATTCTGTTAGCACTTGCTATCAGGAGAAATTCAATATGAATACCGCTACTATCCAGGATGATTGGTGCCGCCTGGATGGCTTAAAAATATAAACTGATGTACAACATTCTTTGCCCAAATTGTAACCATTCTCAACAAATTAGCCTTAAACAGCTTAAAAAAAAACGCAACAACGTTACTT
The DNA here is from genome assembly GCF_002072955.1 of Methyloprofundus sedimenti. NCBI lineage: Bacteria > Pseudomonadati > Pseudomonadota > Gammaproteobacteria > Methylococcales > Methylococcaceae > Methyloprofundus > Methyloprofundus sedimenti. Next base: position 192,799 of record NZ_LPUF01000002.1, read on the forward strand.
GTAGCGCATGTAAACTACAATTTAATGCACGTACAATACTCAACAGCCAAGCGTCTCAATCTCAAAAGCAGGAAGCGCTCGTATCGGAAGTACAAATACCAGAAATTTCAACATTAATTAAAGCTCGTTCACAAGCCATTGAAGAACCTGAAGCGATAGACGATCCCGTTATTGAGACATATTCCTGGCAACAAAAAAAGCCTGCGTATCATTCGCAACGATGGCTAGCCGGGGTTATTTTGGGACTTTTTTTATTAGCTTTTCAAGTTTATTACTTTAAAGGCTACTCTCTGAGTCAAAACCCACAAATAAGGCCCTGGATAAATATTTTTAGCACAAAACTCAATTACCCCCTGCCTGTTTATCGTAATTTGGCCGAATTTAGCACCATAGGTAGTAAATTAAAACTCGTTAGTCCCGGTAACTACCAGGTACAAATTAGCTTTATTAACCATGCTGATTTTGCTCAGCGTTTGCCAGATATCCTAGTCTCTTTGCATAACTTACACGGCGGCCTATTCGCACGAAGAATATTCACCCCCGAGGAATATTTAAGCAATGAAAATACGCCAGAGATCATTGAAAGCTCAGCGAATGCTAATATTGATTTCTTTATTACCGTACCTGATCAGGAAATTGGCGGCTATAGTATAGAATTAAAATAAAGGCCGTAACCTTTGTCCTGCATTTTAGTCGTTATGTATAAGGCTAAAGCCCACCGCACTTCTGAAACTAATTCCAACCTGCATTGTTTAGTTGGTTATAATATTTTATTAATATCCTTATTGCATAAAAAACACCCCTATGGCTCACCCAGAACTATTTCTCAAGAAAAACGAAGATAAACGCTTACGCAAAGGGCACCTGTGGGTGTTCAGTAATGAAGTTGACACCGAACGCAGCCCTTTGAATCAATTTAACCCTGGCGACACAGTTCAAGTTGTCGCCAGTGATGGTCAGATCATGGGTAGCGCCTATATAAATCCAGGCACGCTTGTTTGCGCCCGATTATTATCCAGAAAACCAGCGGCGAAGTTAGGTTCAAAAATGTTTACAACTCGTATCGCCCGAGCTCTGGCTTTACGCGAACGCTTTTATAGCAAGCCATATTACCGGCTTATTTTTGGCGAAAGTGATGGCTTGCCCGGCCTGGTTATCGATCGCTTTGCTGATGTTTTATCGGTACAAATAACAACTGCAGGCATAGAACGTCAAAAAGAACCTCTTTTAGACGTTTTAGTAGAATTACTAAAACCAAGTGCCATTTTGCTTAAAAATGACAACCCGCAAAGAGAATTAGAAGGCTTATCAACCGAATCCATCTGTGCTTACGGAAAATTACCCGAGCAGTTAATTATTGAAGAAAATAACGCTCAGTTCAAAATTGATATTTTAGAAGGCCAGAAAACCGGCTGGTTTTATGATCACCGTAGCAGCCGTGCTGAATTAGCCAAATTAGCTAAAGACAGGACTGTCCTGGATTTATTTTCCTATGCCGGAGGCTGGGGAATACCTGCTGCATTAAACCATGCGCGGCAGGTAACATGTGTCGATGCGTCAGCCAGCGCAATCGCTTTAGCAGAACAAAATGCACACTTAAATCAAGTGAGCGACACTATGCAGTTTATTCAAAGTGATGTCTTTGACTATCTAAAACAGGCTAGGCTGGACAAAAAGCGTTTTGATATTGTTATATTGGACCCGCCTGCTTTAATCAAACGTAAGAAGGATTTTAAATCAGGTTATGAAGCGTATCGCAGGCTCAACCACCTAGCCCTGCAAGTTTTGGAAAAAGACGGTATTTTAGTCTCTGCTTCTTGCTCTTACCATTTGAGCAAAGCTAATTTACACGAGATTTTGCGTTCTTCATCCCGCCATATTGATAGAAATCTAAGCTTTGTCGCAACCGGAGGCCAATCACCTGATCACCCGGTTCACCCCGCAATACCTGAAACAGAATATTTAAAAACCTTTTTTTGCACGGTTTCTGAAAGCCTGTAAACACAAAAAAGGCGACTTGTGCTGAGTCGCCTTTTTCTTGATAATCAAATAATCCTGGAAACCGCAGTTGAGCACGAAATCCGGGGCACTTTAATCTGCACGTAGAAACCCACCTGGGTTTATTCTGCCTAATATCCAATTCTTGCCACTTGCTTTCAATTGATTTGCTCTTGTAAACTCACAAAAAAGTATTGTTTTTAAAATCATCAAAGGCTTGTAATACTTCAGCTTTGGTATTCATCACAAACGGGCCACCGCGTGCTACCGGTTCATTTAATGGCTGTGCGGCCAATAATAGAAATCGCGTGGTTTTATTTGCTTTAGCTCTTACCTGCTCACCTTCCCGTAACACACCCATTTTTCGACGGCTGATTGCACGCATGGATTCACCTACCGTTAATTCACCATCAATAATATAAATAAAAACATTATCTTCTCTGTTGACGGTTTGCTCAAATAGCTGATTTTCAGGTAAAGTTACATCCATATAAAGAGGGTTAACCCAATGATTAATCACTGGTCCTGTAGTGCCCTGATTTGTAGTGCCTGCAATCACACGTATTTCAGTGCCATTGGCTAATCGCTCTACGGCAATTTGAGCAGCAGTAAATTCTTGATAAGCAGGGGCTTGCATTTTTTGTTTAGCCGGTAGATTGATCCATAGTTGAAAACCCTGCAATAACCCATCTTCTTGTTCCGGCATTTCAGAATGAATAATGCCCTTGCCTGCAGTCATCCATTGCACCCCTCCTGTTTCGATCACCCCTTCATGGCCTGCGCTGTCTTTATGGCGCATCCGCCCTGCTAATAAATAGGTGACAGTTTCAAAGCCACGATGTGGGTGATCAGGAAACCCGCCAATATAATCATTCGCCTGCTCCGATTCAAAGGCATCAAATAATAAAAAAGGATCCAGCATATTCAGCTCTGGCGAGCCGATAATGCGCGTCATTTTTACACCATCACCATCGCTGGTAGCGATACCTGACGTTAAGGTTTGTAATTCTCGAATATTAGTACTCATGATAATCACCTTTGAATAGTCTTAAACAAGCTTTGTACTCGGCGCTTAGGCTAGCAAAGCTTGCACTGCATGAATTAACTGCTCTTTAATTTCATTGTTTTTTATGCGCCCTGATTCCACATCAAAATTGTCATGAAAATTTGGCATGGATAGACTCGCTTTAACGACACCATCAAAATGCGGTGCTGACGTTTTTGCTATTTCTAATACGCGAGCCGCACCGCCAGGACCCGGCGAAGTTGCTAATAAAATCATATCCTTTTGTTGATATACTTTTTTATTGATACGCGAACACCAGTCAAATAAATTTTTATAAGCAGCAGAGTAAGTACCGTTATGCTCAGCAAATGAAATAATCAATGCATCACTCTCAGCAATTTTTGCTAAAAATGCTTTGGCAGGCTCAGGTTGGCCGATTTGTGCTTCTCTATCAACACTGAATAATGGCAGTTCATAGTCATTTAAATCCAATACTTCAACAGAAGCATCATCCAGTAATCCCGCAGCATATCGGGCTAATTCCTTGTTAAGGGACTGTTTACTATTACTGGCGGCAAAGGCTAAGATTTTCATATAATTTCCTTAATGATTAATTTATTAAACTTCTACTTTTACATTGATTCACTTTTAAGTCTATTATCCAAAGCATAAGCGCCCGCTCCATTGCTCACTAACAGCAACAATCCACCGGCTAAACCGAGATTTTTCATAAACAGTATCGATTGCATTTGATCGGCAAAATTAGCATGAAAGATAAACGCTGAGACAAGACAAAAAGCCGCTAATATAAATGCTGCTAATCTAGTTTTATAGCCAACAATGACAGCTAAACCTGCTAACACCTCAATAACAATAACTAAAGGCAATAAACTGCCTGAGACATTAAATGCTTCCATATAGCTTTGCGTACCGGCATAAGAAAAGACCTTATTGAGTCCTGAGATAAAGAAAATAAGTGTCAATAAAGTACGGCCTAAAGGTGCTGAAAATACCTGTAAAGAATTCATTTTATTTCTCCTAACGTAGATTATGGTTAAGTCATTCCTGAAAAGCTGAATCAAGTTTACGTGTTGACTTAAAAAGAATAAATACCAATAATTGCAAATCATTATTCACATTAGGAGAACTATCAGTGGGACAATTCGAAGATATGCAGGTTTTTATCCGAGTGGTCGATGCAGGCAGCATTAGCAAAGCCGCCGAACAACTCGGCATAGCTAAATCAGCGGTTAGTCGTAGACTGGTCGATCTGGAATCTCGCCTGGGGGTACGCTTAATAAATCGAACCACGCGCATATCCAGCCTAACTGAAGCCGGCAAGGGATTTTATCAGCGATCCAGAAAAATAATTGATGATGTTGCTGAACTTAATGTCTTAACGAACGAGTCTAATTCAGCCCTGGAAGGTACAATAAATTTAGCGGTGCCTTTATCATTTGGACTAGCGCATTTAGCGCCCGCAATTGATGATTTTATAAAACTTCATCCAAAACTTAGCATTAATATCAATTTTTCAGATCAGCACATAAATTTAATCGAAGAAGGCATAGATTTAGCGGTGCGCATTGCAGACTTAAAGGATTCAAGTTTGATAGCCAGAAAAATATCCCCCATCAAAACCCTGATCTGCGCGAGCCCCGCTTATTTAAAAAAACACAACACACCAAAAACTGCCGATGATCTAAAGCAACATGCCCTGCTTTATTATAGTTTATCCAGCTCTTCCACCTGGCAACTGAAAGACACGCAAGACAAACAGTACTCAATTAATGTTAAAGCCAAAATCATTGCTAATAACGGAGAATTTTTAAAGGATATGGCAATTGCAGGCCATGGCATTGTTATGATTCCGACATTTATCTTATGGCAGGCCATTGCTAAAGGTGAACTGCTACCGATCTTATCGCAATACACTACGCCACTACTCAATGCTTATGTAGTTTACCCGCAAACACGCTATTTATCGCAAAGAACCCGCATGTTGATTGATTTTTTAGTGGTGCGCTTTGGTGAAAATCCCTATTGGGATGAAAATCTCTGATTTTATAGTAAGGATTATTGCCCAATTTAGCTAAATCATTATCGAATAATCGATTTGAGATGTTGCCCCTAATTGTTGCTTACTTTCCATAATCTCAAAGCTCCTTATAATTGAATATCTAATTGAACGGGCTCTGTTGTGCCTGCGGCAGGCATAGCACAGCACAACAAGATTTCATCTGCGGCTAAATCGACCGTGACCTCCTGCTGATAACCTACCTGCCCTTTACTTAATGTTACTTTACACAAACCACACTGACCGCTACGGCACCCATATTCAGGGGTTAATCCATGGGCTTCGGCAAATTCCAATAAAGTGCCATCGCCTTTTGACCATGCCTGCTCTAACCTGGATTCAGTGAAATGAATAAGCGCTTCTTCCTCTACAGGTACAGTGGTTACTATGCCTTCATCACGTAATAATGCAGCAGGTCCAAAGGCTTCGGCAAAAATATGTTTATTTTCTACACCCAATTCACGCAAGCTATTGTATTGGCTTTGCATAAAATCATTCGGCCCACATAGATAGGCATCGCAATCATTATCTACCAACACGCCTTGTAATAAGTGTTTGGAAAGTCGCCCTTTATAATCATAGTCAGCCCCTGGGCTTAAATGCTCTTCAGGCTGACTTAAAATCCAAACAACACGAATATGCCCCGAAGACTGTTCTGCAATTGCCTTTAATTCAGTATAAAAAGCACGCTGCTCATTATTACGCACACAGCAAAGCATCAGTATATTTGGCATGGATCGTGTTCTGAAACCCTCTTGTAAAGCATGTCTTGCCATCGCAATCATCGGCGTAATGCCTACGCCCGCTGAAATTAATAAAACGCTTCTTTCTGGTGGAATGGCAAACTTAAAAGCACCGGTTGGCGGCTTTACCTGAAGCATATCCCCCCGCTTGATTTGCTCATGCATAAAGTTTGAAAATACCCCAGCCGGCTGATCAGTTTGAGCTAACTCTTGTTTAATACTGATACGCAGAAAATCATCTTTGGGTGCGCTGGAAACAGTGTAAGTTCTAATGTGCGCCTTGCCCTCAATATGAGCTTTCAATGTTAAAAACTGTCCCGCTTCAAAACTCGGTTTTTGATCTTCCGGAGCTTGCAAATAAAAAGAGCTAATCAAGCTACTTTCCTGCACAATATCAACCACTTGATAAGGCTGCCAGGTATTTTTTAAACGCTCTGATTGTTTAGCCGCTGCCGCCTCAGACCAACTTCCCGTTAAACGGGTGTTAGGAGAGTAATCTTGCAAGTCCCAGCGTAGTGGCAAACCATTTTTCAGCCAGCGCCCATGATCCAGGGTAAACGTCCATAGCCTTTCAGCCCCTGCAAAAAACGCTGTATCAGGAGAGTTCCACAAAATTTCAACCTTACCTGTTAAGGTTAATATATGACCCTTGCTAAAATCGATAAATAACAGGCCTGCGCGCGGATTTTCGACAAAATTACCCAAGGTGTTAAAATGAAAATTGCCCGTATAATCAGGGACCGTTAAGGTTTTATCATCATCAATACGAATAAATCCGGGTTTACCGCCGCGATGTGAGACATCTGCACCTTCACTGACAGCACCACTGCCATTTGCGACATAACTGGCAACAAAAAAGGTGTCACTCGTACCGATAAGCTCCAGTGCTTGCTGATCAAATGCTGTTAATTGAATAAGCTCTTCATCTGGCATCAATGCGGGATCAACTAAATAAAGCTCTCGCTGCTGAATGTATTGCGGACAATTCCCAAAGGCCTGATCTATGCTTAATTCTATACCTTCATTTGATACTTTATTAATATGAGCTGCCAAACGATTCCTGCGCCGTGTGCTTAACTCTATTCCTAACAAGCCCCATCGATCACCAATAGTCAGCGCATCATTTAATGAATCACCTGCGACAGGCATGGCATTAAGCTGTAAATGCTTATCATCTATTGCTCGAATAAACCCTGCCTGATTAAACAAAACAGACGCCCACGGCCAGCCTTCGTGATCGGCATGAGCGACAAAAATAAACGGTAATTGAGCATAGAAATCCCGGTGTTGCTCAGGCATATAATTACGAATCACTTGTCGACCAAAACGCTCCATTTTATCACGCACACCCAGGCGTTGTTGCACCTGCTGCTCACCTTGATGAAAAGGTGATACAGTTTCATTTGCAACATGAACAGTCATGATCATCCTCCTTTTACGAAGTCATATAGGATCTGCTGAGGTACGGAGCATCTGTCAAAAGCAATGCTCCGTACCTCAGTCTGCACCAGAGTAAGAAGTTGTATTATGCCGCTAAACCCACTTTAGAGGCTTGCATAGGAACAAACCCAGGATAATGTTCAATACGTTTTAGCCATAATTTAATATTAGGGTAATCTTTCAGCGATACATCCCCTTCAGGTGCATGGGCAATATAGGCATAATTGGCTAAATCGGCGATGGTTGGCACATCCCCTACCAGCCAATCCTGCTTCGCTAAATGAGCATCTAAGACATCAAACAGATTATTAGCCGTTTCAATGGCTTTTAGATGATCCAATTGAGCACCAAATAAATTAATCAAACGTGCTGTTGCCGGACCATTAGCCACAGGGCCAGCTGCAACCGATAAAAAGCGCTGCACTTCTGCCGCTTTAGCCGGTTCAATAGGTAGCCAGCTATGCTCTTGATCATACTGACTAGCGAGATACACCAAAATAGCATTAGAGTCGGCAAGCGTCACATTGCCATCTTCTAAAACAGGCACTTGACCAAACGCATTTTTCTTTAAAAACTCCACTTGTTTCTGCGCACCTTGCATTAAATCAACATCGATTAACTCGGCATCTAATCCTAAAATCGAGAGTAAAAGTTCAACGCGATGACAATGGCCAGATAAAGGATGGCGGTATAATTTTATAGTAGACATGATAGTTCCTGTAATAAGGGTTAAATGTAAAATTAAAGTATGGGTAATTGATTTATATCAAATTCTTTATTGTTCAATAGCTGTACCAATTCGGTAAAACCTCCTATAGGTTTTTCATCAATAAATATTTGCGGCACGGTTCTTTGACCACTTTGTGCTAATAATGTTTGTGCTTGCTCTCCCCCTTTGACTAAATCAACTTCCTGATAATCAACACGATGTTTGAGCAATAAACTTTTAGCGGCAACACAATAGCTACAGGTTGCACTGGTCAATACGGTGACAGTACTCATTGTTTATCTCCTTTAAATTCACGTTCAGATACCTTGATCGGCTGGTCATTAATACTGGCAATACGCCGTTGCATTAAACCGTCTGCAGCGAACTCCCATAGTTCATTACCGTAAGACCGATACCACTGCCCTGAATCGTCATGCCATTCGTAGCGAAAAGTGACCGCAATACGGTTATCAGTAAAACACCACAGTTGTTTTTTTAATTTATAATCCAGTTCTTTCTGCCATTTACGCGTTAAAAATTCGATGATTTTGTCGCGTCCGGAAAATATTTCCGCGCGATTTCGCCACTCAGAATCTAACGTATAAGCACTGGCGACTTTTTCCGGATCTTTACTGTTCCAGCCATTTTCAGCCAGTTGTACTTTTTCAGTGGCAGTGGCTAAGGTAAAAGGCGGCACTGGCACTCGGATTTCAGATTCTGCATTCATACTAATACCTCTTTTTGCCTTTTAGCTAGAGTACCGTGTGCTGCCAATTTACAATGATGCTGCCGACTAATACTTAGCAGCACAAATTGTTTTTCGCTTGTGGTGAAGCTGAACTGTTCAATGAATACGCTTAGGTATTGATAAGCTTCTAATATGGTGGGAAACACTGCCCTGACAGCAAATAGCTTAGAAATACAGCCTAATTTTTGCTCAGCATTACGCAAGAAAAATCGTAAGTCTTGAGGAGACGTTGCTAAGGTGTGTGTCGTAAACTCTGACATAATATTAATCCTGGTAGGTTAAGTAACAACCTAACTATGGCAGGATCTGTGCCAAAATGGGTAAAATATCTTAATGACTTTTAAATCATATAGATACAAAAAAATATCGTAACTTCTCATTATCCACTGGCAGCGGCCGCACGAATGACTTCCGATAACGGAGGAATCCCTTCTAACTTCAGTAAGCGACTTTTAAATAACCCCAAAATGACATGCCGTGCTTTCGGCAGGTCTTCTTGAGACTGGCAAAAGTATCACGGGCTTTCCGCCCTGCATCACTTCGTGTACTCCCGCTGATTTTTCGTTTCTTGACGTAATCCCTTATATCCCGTTCGCTTAAATTGTTATGAAGTGGGAGGTAGGGTTTGTCGAGTACACGGAGGAGTTCATGTTGATTTTTCCCCATTCGCCCGAGGGCCTGGTTAAGCGTTTCGTAACAGGTTTTGGTACTGCATAGGATTTGAAAGCGCTGCCTGATACTGCTCGCCTGTTCGGTAACAGGATTAAGTTTATAAGCTTTCAGGTCATGGTAAATCGACCAAAGCTGGTCGCGTGCGTCATCTACTGCCTTGGTATGGCTGTCATTTAAAGGAATCAGGCGATTAATTACTCGTTCGGCATGGATCCAGCACAAGGCATGATCAAAGACGTTAAACTGCCCTGCATCATCACTGATAATTGAAAAAGTCAGAGGAAATGCCTTGGTCTAGCAGCCCTCCCATCAAAGCACCTTCCGTGACTATTTTTCTGTGCCGAGGTTTAACGATGCCTTGCTGATCCAGCCATTCGCACCCGTCAGGTGCCGTGTTAATGCAGACACTGATATTTTCCAGTGTCGCCAATATTACAACAGACAGCTTATTTTGTGCCATGTATTCAATGGCACCTGTGTTCAATGTATAAAGCGTTGTTTTGCCTTGTGATAGACAGTTTAAAAAATTGATTCTGCTTTTACTTTCTGTACTACTGAACCAGGCAAAAAAATCATTGCCAATATGTGTGCAATAGCCATTTTGCCCTTTATGCCGTGCGCCAGTATCATCTGTATGAATATATTTAGAAACGGATAATCCCGTCTTCAGTAATTCATCTTTTTCGGCATGAAAATCGTCCAGATCTTCTGTTAGTATATAACTGAGCTTACCGCTCGAAATATCGACGCCTAAATCACGAATTTGTTCCAGTAGTAATGGCTGTGTGACATGTTGGTGATGGTATTGATAGAGAATAAAGGCAATAAGGCTTTTACCAAAACTACCTCCCTGAATGTCTTCAGGAAGCTGACCTAAAATCGTAAGACCCTCTGGCGTTATATATTCTGCTAAACGATAACGAATGTTATGAGTTTGAAAGGTAATATCCTGAATAACACGATCCTGATACCCTTTAAAGCGTGAACCCTCCGGGATTTCATCCGGCTGAATAATTTGGGTTTCATCTATTTTGAGGTTGCCTTTTTTACTGCGCCTTGGGCCTTTTTTCCTTTTTGATGAGGAGTCATCACTTCCTGGGGCACCCTCCTTATCCATTGTACTCGGTTTGATTTTAGGCTTTGTGGTTTCGCCTTTAAGCTTGAGTATCTCTTGTGCTAACTCATCAATCTGCTTTTGTTGCCAGGCAAGCATTTCCAATAACACATCGACTAGCGGTGTGCGATCTTCTTTGTTTATCTCTGGTAATTCAGGTTTAGGCGAGTTCATAGAATATATTGTAAAGCAACTTTTTAATATTTTCCCGTGGATAATGAGAAGTTTCAAAATATCAGAAAAAACATGACTTTGTTCTTATAGTATTTATTACTAAATATCGTTATGTAACGATATTTAGTAACCTAGAAAATTAGCTATACGCTTAAACCTGCTAATGTATTACAAGCCTGTTAAGGTGCGCTTTCATTCTTCAACAGACTTCTTTCTGCAATCGCTTTCATCCTTTCAACATATTGCTGATTTGACCAACCGCATACTGAGGTGAAATTCTCCCAGTTCGCTACTGAGAGCATCGTACATAGAACATCCGTGGCACTCTCTGGTGTCCATTCTGAAGCAAGCCTGTGCTCAGAATGCAACATATCAATAGCTGCTCGGCAACCATGCCGCATGGCTGCCATGCGCTCTTGCCATGCCGCTGCCGCAGCGTCATCTGAGTCCAACACCAGGAGCAAGGCTTTGGCGACGCCATAGATTTCAGGGATGTAGTTCCCCCAAAATTCCACGTAAAGCGCCAGGCGATCCTGACCCGAGCTTGCAGCACGGGATGGGGCAAGGCGACGATCCAGATCCAATCTTTCATCCAGAAATTTCGTCGTTGCGTTTAAAAGCTCAGCACGCGATGCAAAATGCAGATAAATAGCTTGACGAGAGACATTGGCACACTTGGCTATATCTGCCATACGCACACCCTGCCCGCGATTTTCTTCGAGCATCTGTAATGTGACTTCCAGAATTCGTAATCTTGTTTCTAAATTTTTACTTGACATAGTGTAAAGCTTATCTTATTGTTTACACAGTGTCAATTGACACCGTGTAAACCTAATAGAGGGCATAGTTATGAAAACTCAAGTAAACATCAACGAATATCAGCAAGGTAGTAATAGTCATAAATCACTTAATATACTTGTGGTTGGAGCGACGGGTGGCTCTGGGCGTGCGACCGTGGAAAAACTTTTGAGCGAAGGTCATCGTGTAACTGCCTATTCGCGCAGTGCAAATCAACTCGTAGATACCTCAGGCCTACTGGTTACCATTAATGGCAATGTCACCGATTCCGTTGAACTTGATCGAGCTATACAAGGGCAACAGGTTATTATCGTCACCTTGGGTATCAATGAAAACCCGTTGCGCGTACGATTTTTTGGCAGCGCCCGCACTACTAACGATGTTCGCTCAATGGGGACGCGCAATGTCATCACCGCAATGCGGAAACATGGCGTGCAGCGGCTTATTGTACAAAGTTCATTTGGCGTAGGTGAGACACGTGGTTTGCTTGGCTTTGTCGATCAATTATTTTTCGACCTGATACTTAAACCGCAAATTGATGATACTGAGGCACAGGAAAAAGAGGTGCGTAACAGCGGTCTTGACTGGACTATAGCCCAGCCGGTGCATTTAACTGACGAAGATTCAGGCGTATTTCCTTTTCTGTCAGCAAAAGGTCAGACGCGGTTGATGAAAGTCGCGCGCAAGTCTGTTGCCAAATTTCTTGCGCTTGCCGCCCGTGAAGAATCTGGTTACATTGGACAGTCTGTTGCTATCTCTGGTTAGGAGGTGTTTGATGCTAGATTTAATAAGATTTAGTATCGCCTTTGCCGCAGCTGTTATGGCAGGGGTATTTTTGCGTTCTCATCATTCGTTATGACGGCACTCGGCAATATTGCGCCCGCTGAAGGTATTAAAGCGATGCAACGTATTAACATTGACCTATTTTGCTGGTCGTTCTCATTTTTATTCTTCGGAATTCCACTGGCTTCATTGGGGCTTGGTGTTTATGCTGTTTGGCAATGGTCAGAGCCGGATTCGGTTTTTTACCTTATGGGCGGTATTGTGTATCTAGCAGGTTGTTTTGGTGTGACTGCTGCTGCCAACGTACCTCTCAACAATGCCCTCGCGCAAATCGATCCAGATGCTGATAGTGCGACTAATGAATGGCGCATGTATCTTGTTCGCTCGACACACTGGAACCACGTTCGTACTGTCGCGTGTTTGATTGCTTGCATTTTGATTATTAGCGCAAGCTATGCAAACTGAATCCGATATTCAGGTACGCACTTTATTATTATGACCAGAATTACTCATATACGACACATAGGATGGAAGCGCGTCGCTTAAACAGAACTGATGCGCTTCTCCTCGTGCCTTAGCACATCCTAAATTATTTAAAAAGCCGTTGTCGCCCGCCTAATCCCCAATTTATTCATACGCGAACGCAAGGTATTAGGGTGCATTTCTAAGATCGCAGCAGCGGCATTTTCACCTGAAATTTTCCATTGCACGCTTTCCAGCACTTTAATAATATGTGCTTTTTCCATATTCGCTAGCGATAATAAAGTCTGCTCTGTGTCTAAACCAGATTGCTCAGGGCTTTGTAATTCGTGGATTTGTAAAAACGGTTCAGGTGATAAAATCACCGCCCGCTCAATGACATTTTCCAGCTCACGCACATTGCCCGGCCAGCTATAGCTGAGTAAATTATCCATAACCGTTTGCGGAATATGATTAACTTGCTTGCTCATTTTTTGTGCGTATTTCGTTACAAAGGCGTGTGCTAATAAGCTAATATCCTTTTTACGCTCACGTAAAGCGGGAATGCTTAACGGAAATACGCTTAGTCGATAATAAAGATCTTCACGAAACGTGCCTTCAGCCACCATTTTCTTTAAATCTCTGTGCGTCGCTGCAATCACGCGCACATTAATCTTAAGTGTTTTAGAATCGCCTAAACGTTCGATTTCCCCTTCTTGCAAGACTCGTAATAATTTTGCCTGAAGCTCTAACGGAATTTCACCGATTTCATCTAAAAAGATCGTGCCTTCATGCGCCAGTTCAAAACGTCCTGTTCGCCTTGCCGTTGCGCCTGTAAAACTGCCTTTTTCATGGCCAAATAATTCACTTTCTATCAAATTTGCAGGGAGTGCCGCACAATTGACTTTAACTAAAGGACGCTGATTTCTGTGACTCAGATCATGTAAAGCCCGTGCAAATAATTCTTTTCCCGTCCCCGTTTCCCCTAGAATTAAAACCGTTGTTTCAGTGGGTGCAACTTGTTCTACCTGATGTAATGCTGTTTTCAGGCTGTCACTTTGACCGAGTATATCGGTAAATTGATGATTGTAATTTATTTGCTCTTGCAGATAGGTATTCTCAGCCTGTAAGCGATTTTTTAACTGTTTGATTTCAATTAAGGCCTGATTCAGCTTTTGTTCATTAAGTTTACGCTGGCTAATATCGCTGAATACCATGACGATTCCTTGCACTACGCCATCATCAATAATAGGCGTACAAATAAAGTCAGCAGGAAAATGAGTACCATCCGCGCGCCAGAATACTTTATCACTGGCTTTAAACAAAGCCTTACCTGCCATAATATTATGGATAGGACAGTATTCTTCGGAATTAGGTTGATCACGTCCAAAAAGGTCATGAATAGTTTGTGCTTGCCCAGACTTTAGTGGCCAGGCTAACATTTTCGTAGCGACAGGGTTACTAAACGTCACATTGCCTTGACAATCAAAACCACAAATCCCTTCTCCAGCGGCAGCCAGTACCAGAGCACTGCGACGCTGTAATAAGGCCAGCTCTGCTTCCGCTTGTTTAATACCACTGACATCCTGAAAAACCACCACTGCACCGATAATTTCTCCATGCTCCCAAATCGGGGTACTGGTGTAATGCACGGGAAAACAGGTGCCGTCTTTATGCCAGAATACTTCGTCAGTAATATGGTGCACTTCACCGTCTTGTAAAGCGGCATAAATCGGGCATTCATGCCTTGGATAATGCTCACCATTGGCTCGGCTATGATGATGCTGTACATGAATCAACTCGCCCAATACCTCTTCTTTTACCCAACCGGTCATTGCCAGCGCAGCCGGGTTAACAAATGTTGCCCGGCCTTCTACATCTAAACCGTAGATACCCTCACCTGCCGAGGTTAAAATCAGTTCGTAACGCCGTAAAATTTGTGTAGTATCACTCATAAACAATACTCTATAGTTTAACCTTTAAGGTATTCAAGTAACGCTCCAGCTCCCGACCACAACTGTAATACACTTCTTTATTTTGATGGCTTTTAGTCAATCCCCATGCGCCTTCTATGCTCATCAAAATAAACAATGCACTGTCATCGGTATTAATAGACTTATCAACAATTCCTGCTTTTTGACCCTTTTTTAAAGCTTCCGATATGGCTTCTTTCCAAAATTGAAAAATTTTAACAATGCGTTCTCTAAAGCCCTCGTCTATCGGCGACATTTCTTGCGCCAGATTATTGAGTGGGCAGCCCAGAGTAAATAATTTATCATCCCACGCGTTTTCACCCTCGATAAATAAGGTATGTAATCCTTTTAACGGATCAGAAAAATGAGCTAACGGCTCTATCCATAATTTTGCCCCCTTTTTCATTATGTATTCTTCCAGCACCGCATAAGCGAGTTCTTTTTTACTAGGGAAATAATGATACATAGCGCCTTTTTTTAAACCGGCTTCCTTTAATACCTGATCAACACGCATGCCTTGATAGCCATGCTTGTGCATTTCCTGAAAAGCCGCATTGATAATTTTTACACGCGCATTTTCCGGCTTGCGTTCTGTGTTCATAATGTTTTTCCGTAAATTTCTATAGCACCATTATAGACAGACTAGTTGGTCTGTGCTATTGTTTTTCAAAAACAGACTGGTTGGTTTGTAATTTTCAATAACGAGGATAATAGTTATGATAGATCTATACACTGCGAGCACCTTTAATGGTCAACGTGTTTCGATTATGCTGGAAGAAATCGGCCTGGCTTATACCGTGCACCAAATTGATTTGAGCAAAGGCGAACAGCGAAAAGACAGTTTTTTAAGCCTGAACCCCAGCGCTAGAATTCCAGTACTGGTGGACCACGATACAGAATCAGGCAATGCATTCGTGCTCACTCAATCCACTGCGATCCTGCACTATTTAGCGGAAAAAACGCAGCTCTTGTTGCCAAAGTCCCTACAGGAAAGAGCCAGGGTGTATGAATGGATGAATTTTCATGCTATTGATTTAGGCTCAACGCTATTCAGTGCCTTTTATTTGCAGCGACTTATCCATTCTCGACAACCCCAAGCAGCAAAACAACTAAGTCAACGTATTCATGAGCTATACTATTTTTTTGATCAGCAACTTGCTGAACAGGAATTTTTAGCAGGATCAAGTTACAGCATTGCTGATATTACTGCCCTACCCGCCGTTATCTCCCAAGAAAAAACATTAACTGAATATGTTCATTTAACACGCTGGCTACAGCAACTTAAACAAAGACCTGCTGTGCAGCGCGGTATCGCAGTTCCGTGCAATAGCTAAGCCATACAGTAAACCCGCACAACTATATAACGCGACTTAGAAGTGGAAGTTTCGTATGGAAAAGACCATGAATTACCTAAGTTTATAGGATTTATCGACCAAGACAGCCCATTCACCGCCAAGTCTTTTGTCGATGCTGCAGGTTGCCAGTTTAAGAATGGCCGTACGAGACGCTTGGCGGGATAATGTCTTCCTCGAACGGTTGTGGCGCTCGGTCAAATACGGACAGGTTTACTTTACCTACACACTTATGATTCCTTCGATCAGGAGCGCTTCCATTCCCGAGATTTCGAGTGTGGCACAACCACTAGCGCCGCCATTCCAGCTTGAAGCAACAAACGCCTTATCAGGTTTATAAGGAGGTGCCACCATTTTTTGCTGGACGCAATCCAAATCAGAAGAATCGTTAAGTAAAGGCGTGTTAAAGGCGTTTTGCTGCGCACAGCCAACCAGCATCAATATAGGCTGAGTTGAAAAATTAGTTTTTTCATTATTTTTTCCAGGTCGATGAATTCGACACTCATTAAAACTAACGTAACGCAACCTAAGGATCTGAGCAAAAGAATACTTACCAAAAAAACTTGACCATTACACTCTATATAACTGCGGTTATGGGTCTTCGTTAATTAGAAAACTTTGGATATTAACGCTTTAAAAAGTCATCGCGCGTTGTTTCCAGCATTTTCATCATGGTTTGAATTTCGTTTTCTGGAACTTCCAGTTCTTGTAAGGTATCTTTAAGGTGCGTCATTACGCAGTCAAAGTGCTTGTCATTTAATCCGTTAGCGACGAGGCGCTGATATGAAGCCCATAACTCTGCTGTCGAATATTGTCCTTCAGGAAAGCCGCCAAATACCATTTTCAGAAAATTCTTTTGCTCACCCAGTTGCACAGTTATATTGATATCATCAAAAAAATGTTTGATGCGGTCATTCATCAGAATTTTTCGATAGAATTTGTCCAGCACTACATCTATCGCGGCATCGCCACCGATTCGGTCATATAAGGAGATATTTTCCAGATCAAAAAAATCACTGCGCTTGGCAATGGCGCTATCCGTACCCCAGTCGATTTTTTTATCCAGTTTTTTCATGAGTGGAATACGTTTTGAACAATGAATGTACGCTTCTTCCACTTCAACCATTATCCAGCGCTCGGGACGCCGTTTGCCTTCGATGTGTATTTCATCAATTACGTCGCGAGGCAGCTCGGAGCCGTAATCCAGTAATTTTTCATGTTCAATAATTCTGGCTTTACCGTTAACGTGCAAGCCAACAGTGCTTTCAAAAAAATCCACAAAAATCATGCCGATGCGTGGGTTTTCAAGGATATTACCCATACTGGCCATAACGCCATTACCGCGGTATTCCGGGTAAATCAGATAATTGTTATTCAATACGCGAACAAAGCCTGGATTGCCAAAGCGAGCGGAGCAATCACATTCACCGTGTTTATCAGCTGTTGCGATAAACATATTTTCCTGTCGTCCAATAAACTCTCGCATCACCGGTGACAGATAATCCAACACCTGCCGATCGTAAAATTTAAGTGCCCGCTCGCGCGTGGAAAACTGTTTTTGCAGCTGATGTTCACCTTCCGAACCCGGTAATATGGTCACACGAGCCGATGTGGGTTGTGTTTTTTTCTTGGATTTGAATAACGAAAACATAGCGCGCTCCCTTACAAGCTAATTAAATATCAAGGACAACATTGGATTTGGGATAAGCACAGCAACTATAGACCCAGCCTGCCTGTTTATCGTGTTCGGAAATTTCAGACTGCTCAAGTTCGGTAATACTACCTAAAAGGCACTTGACCATACATTCGCCGCAGCTACCGTTCAGACATTCATTATCTATCTGTATGCTATAAATGGACGCAAGCTCTAACAAGCTTTCTGCGCCATCGGTAACCGCTTCCAGACCGGATTTGATAAACGTTACCTGATATTGTCCACTGCGGTTTTGTAGTAAAAAAGCAGCGTCTGCGCGCTTAATCTCGTAAATTGCCGGTGAAATAGTGGAAAAACTTTCACAATGTAGTCGGTTTTTGGGCAGTTTTAGACGAGCCAGCATTTTTTTGACTTTTTCCATAAAAGCATCAGGGCCGCATAGAAACACTTCTCGTTCGATAACATCAGGTACAAAATTGCTGAGTAATGTCTTCTTAATACGGCCAAAATCGCCCGGCCATTGCTTACGTGTGATGGTGTCGGAGGTTATCGTAATTCTGATTACGACATTGGGGTAGTGTGCAGCAATTAATTCCAATTCTTTGCGGTAAATAATGTCAGCTGGTGTTCTGAAAGACAGTAACAATTTTATGTCAATATCAATGCCGATATCCGTTATCCAACGCAGTATTGACATAATTGGCACTATACCGCTGCCGGCCGCAAGCAACAGGATTTTCGGTGCTGGGTAATTAAAACAACTGAATTTTCCGTACGGACCTTTAACATTTAAGATATCACCTGTTTTTACTTGATCAATGAGCCAGTTCGAAACCAATCCGTCGGGAACGCGTTTAACAGTCATTTCCATGACATGAGGCTGGGAAGGACTGGACGCGATACTGTAGCTGCGCTTTACCAAATTACCGTTAATCGTTAGGGTAAGATTGATAAACTGACCCGGCTGAAAATGGAATAGTACTGGCTTGGCAGAGGCAAGACGCAGAGTTTTGGTGTCATGATTTTCATCGATGATACCGACAACAGTTAGTTCGCTGATAGTAGCTGGCCAGGGTTTAATCTGCTCGTGATTTTTAAGCAATTGTGCTGCATAGATATCTGCGACAGGCTCATCCTGTCTTTCGGATGGTGTTAAGGTACGAACCGAGGTGAGTTTCGGGGAGGAATTAAATTCAAATCTAAGCTCAAACCCCGCAACCATTGCCACTAAACTATGCGCTAGTTCAGTGGCTTTATGAGCCGGTAAACGTTGTCCCTGCAAAATCGTCCCTTTTTTACTGCCTAAGTCCTCTATATAAATACGGTCTTCGGCACAAATTACTTTGGCATGAAAGTCACTGACATGATAGCTGTCCAATAGCACATCGGCCAGAGCATGGCGGCCTAAAATGAGTTCTGTGTCTGGTTTTAGTGCTACCGTGTGGATTTTTTTTTGACGATCAAAGACCAGCATTTTACCGGGCGTTTGAGTGCAAATGTCCGACTCCATAAAGAGCCTGCTTATGCCTGATGATGCGCGGGTGGTATGCGATGCTTCATTAAGATGTTTGAAAAAAACTTTTTTTTCGCTGGCATTTGGGCTTGTTTGTGCACTATCAAACAAACGGCTGAACGTGCTACCTGATGATGGCGAATTAGAATGTCTTTTTATCATTATTCCCTCCTTTTAACCGACTGACATTGGCCGACCAACCTAATGTGGGATACAAAACATTACTTGATTACTATAACCTTCAACCTATAGCTAACATTCTTTGTAGGCCGCTATGGAGCCAAGGGAATAAGGGATATACATGGCACCTATTCCTCTACATTAAATTTATAC
The DNA here is from genome assembly GCF_002072955.1 of Methyloprofundus sedimenti. NCBI lineage: Bacteria > Pseudomonadati > Pseudomonadota > Gammaproteobacteria > Methylococcales > Methylococcaceae > Methyloprofundus > Methyloprofundus sedimenti. The sequence goes on from NZ_LPUF01000002.1 coordinate 212,345, forward strand.
GCATTTCTTAAAGATAACTGAAGCTTGTGGATAATCAGGAAACGTTAAGAGCCCACAAGCTGTTGGCACGTGCTTTCAGTTCGGTCTGTAGTAATCGCCCATCTTATTTAACCTTTTACCACTTAAGCCTTCTGAAACGAGCATAACAGAGGTAAGATTACAAATAGGTTACCGATTGCAAAAAAAACATAGAGTGAACAAGAATGATGCCTAAAGTACGTTTCCCAGGCAAAATCATACCACCGCTTTATCCTTCTGTATTTAAACGGCAACGGCTGTTTGACTTGCTGACAGAAAACACACATCAGCCCTTGGTCTGGGTAAACGGTCCAGCAGGGTCCGGCAAAACCGTTCTGGTAGGCAGTTGGCTACAACAACAAAAAGCCAGGTTTTTATGGTATCGCATGGATAACGGCAATAACGCCAGTGCCGACCTGTTTTATTTCCTGTCTTTGTCCGCACAGCGTAACTACCCGGAAAAAAGGTTTAAATTACCGGAGTTTACTGCTGAATATGCAAATGATATCAAAGCCTTTGCCGGCGTGTTTTTTCGTCAATTATTTAGCGTTCTGGATAAAGAAACCGCCCTTGTTTTTGATAATTGTCAGGAAATTGAAAACGAGCCGGATTTTTTTCAGGTGTTGCAGATTGCTTTGCATGAGCTACCGGAAGGATTGCAGATCATTTGTCTGAGTCGTAATCGGCCCAAGAGCTTATTCAGCCGCTTATCTTTGAATAAGGATTTACTGGATGTGGGTAGTGATTCCCTGCGTTTTACCGAGAGCGAAAGTACTGCTTTTATCAATTGGCTAAACCCCGGCATCGACGTACAAATCGCCTCACTTTTACAATTGAAAGCAGCTGGTTGGGCTGCTGCGCTCGTCTTGCTCTCAGAGCAAAACAAACAAACCAAAATATCGGAAGAGTTGCCTGCTTTACTGGAACAACAGGATATTTTCAATTTTTTGATGTCGGAAATTTTAGAAGAGATGGATGATACCACCTTGCAGTTTCTGACTAAAACAGCGGTTTTTACTTGTTTTACAGGGTCGATGGCAATGGCCCTAACGGGTAACCGGAATACCGATACTATTTTGGACAGTCTGTTTAATAAAAATCTTCTTATTGACCGTACTAGCGACTGTCATCCAGTTTATTGTTTGGCTCTTCCCGATTTCGCGGGGTGACCACAACATATAGTGTTAAGCATATCCGAATAAACGTCGGCCTTCGACATCAAGCCAAATATGCTGAAATAAACGCCCTATATCATAAATGCCATAGCAACGTCTTTTGATCACCTTAATTTTGTTATTCAGTCCCTCTACAAAACCACTGGTTTCACGGCGAAGAAAATAATTAGTGATTTCATGCTGCCAGTTTTGTAAGGTCACTATAAATGAGTTGAAACAGTCCAACTTCAGATTTCTAACCTGCTCGACCCATGAATTTAGCTCAGCTTCTGCCTGACTTTTACTTAAAGGTCGGTTAAAAATACCCGTCAATGCTTCCCGATAAATATAAATTTGCTTAAGCTCTGGCGCATAATTAAAGAGCTGTATTAATTTAATTTGTTGCTCTTCATTCAAGTCCCAGAGTGATTTTCGGAATAACCACATCACGCCTTTCAGTTGGGCATAATCCTCACTAGAAAGCGTCTTTTTCAGTGTTTTCATCTCTTTTATTCTTGCGTTGTCTGCACAGGCTCGATAGCTTTTGGTCACATGGAATCGATCAACCACAACCTCAACGCCATGAAGTTCCTCATACACTGCATTACTGTAGCCGTCATACATATCAACGCAGGCACGTTGTATTGTTCTTTTAATTTCCACGGGAATGCTTTGTAGAAATATTTTTTTACTGTTTCCTTTTTGCGATTTGGCAATACGGCCAAAATGCATTTTTCTCCGCCTTCATTGATCCCTGAAATGATAACAACAAAATCTTTATGTCCTTTTTTTAACGCAATCTCATCAAGTCCAAGTAATCGCAGGCTTTTTATTGTCTCCCAATCCACTTCTTGACGAATATAACGATTAATAATGCCTTCAACAGCCGCTTCATTAATGCCACGTTTGATACTGATGTCGGTTATTGTGCTATTGATTAGGTCGCGCAATATCCACTGTTCATAGGCTTTAGTATGTGGGCTTTTTTGATCATACCAACTACAGCGCTGAGTGGTTGTCGGGCCTTGATCACAATAAGGGCATTGGTAACGCTTCGGTTTGATCTTAATCCAGACGGACTGTTCAAAGATCGGTAAATGGCGTAACGTAATTTCTTTGCCATAGCCATAAAACTTATCGATAGGCTGATGGCATTGCCGACAAGTTGTGCCTTTGCATGTACTTTGGACTTTAATAATAATTCCTTTTTTAGACTCAGTATCAAATGCCTCTATTTGCACATCGGGTAAATCCAAAGGAATTTGTAACAATATCGGGTTCATTTATTTAAAGTTTGCCGTCTAAAAAGATGGCTATCATACCCAGCCTGCACCTAAATAATCAAATAGCAATATACTACATATAGTGACTACCCCGCGAAGTCGGGAAGAGCCAAAAAAGTAGATAAACAAATTTGCCAGGCATTAACCAAAGCCTGTGAAGCTGCAAAAGTTGAAGTCCAAGGATTTCAATGGCTCACGCACAGGGTTAATTACAATCAGTTCCCAGATAGTTTATCGGTTCTGTGTGTTTTTGATACGAAGGTTGACCTAAAGCAAGCGCGTCAACATAACAAAGATCAGTTTATTGTTGCTTTAATTAAAAGTGAACTGGAACAAATAAATATTAGATTTAAAGATATTAAACGGCATGTTTCCTTTGATACTGAAAAGTCAGATCCTTAGGATGCTAAGGTACGAAGCGCATCAATTTCAAAAATAAAAGAGGCGCTTCCTGACGCCTCTGCTAAGCCATTGGATATGAACTTGATAGGTTTATATGTCACCAAATAAAATCGTTAGATAATAGTGGCATTGGCTTGCCTAAACGTAACATTGCTTTTTTGGTAAAGATTTTTAAATCTCGAAGATTTCAGCGATTTCCGTTACTGAACTTTCGAATTTAGGTAAAGAGGGGAAAGTCCAAGAATCAGTTGCTTCCCCCAATTATTAACAGGCTGTTACCGACCCATAGCTGCCTGCCGATGAATTATTATTTAGACGGAATAACATTAAATTAACCAGCCTAATTCACATTTGACTTCAATACAAGAATTTAATTTTACTCTGACCTCAGTTATTCCGATTAGATGCATTGTTTTGCATAACTCTTTGTTTTGTGCTAATTTTATAACCTAAATTATTATAGTAATTAGGGAAAAGTAATGTCATCATTTCCTCCGAGAAAGAAAAGTAAACGGGATGTTAGTTCGAACAATATGCATCGAGTTAATTTCCAAAAGAAAGGTAAGAAAACATCTGCGTGGGCATGGAACGAAGACGCTGAAAAACCAGGCCCTGTGATTTATTTTACCGATGAACAAATAGAAGATTACGGCTCTTCCCGACTTCGCGGGGTGACCACAACATATAGTGTTAAGCATATCCGAATAAACGTCGGCCTTCGACATCAAGCCAAATATGCTGAAATAAACGCCCTATATCATAAATGCCATAGCAACGTCTTTTGATCACCTTAATTTTGTTATTCAGTCCTTCTACAAAACCACTGGTTTCACGGCGAAGAAAATAATTAGTGATTTCATGCTGCCAGTTTTGTAAGGTCACTATAAATGAGTTGAAACAGTCCAACTTCAGATTTCTAACCTGCTCGACCCATGAATTTAGCTCAGCTTCTGCCTGACTTTTACTTAAAGGTCGGTTAAAAATACCCGTCAATGCTTCCCGATAAATATAAATTTGCTTAAGCTCTGGCGCATAATTAAAGAGTTGTATTAATTTAATTTGTTGCTCTTCATTCAAGTCCCAGAGTGATTTTCGGAATAACCACATCACGCCTTTCAGTTGGGCATAATCCTCACTAGAAAGCGTCTTTTTCAGTGTTTTCATCTCTTTTATTCTTGCGTTGTCTGCACAGGCTCGATAGCTTTTGGTCACATGGAATCGATCAACCACAACCTCAACGCCATGAAGTTCCTCATACACTGCATTACTGTAGCCGTCATACATATCAACGCAGGCACGTTGTATTGTTCTTTTAATTTCCACGGGAATGCTTTGTAGAAATATTTTTACTGTTTCCTTTTTGCGATTTGGCAATACGGCCAAAATGCATTTTTCTCCGCCTTCATTGATCCCTGAAATGATAACAACAAAATCTTTATGTCCTTTTTTTAACGCAATCTCATCAAGTCCAAGTAATGGCAGGCTTTTTATTGTCTCCCAATCCACTTCTTGACGAATATAACGATTAATAATGCCTTCAACAGCCGCTTCATTAATGCCACGTTTGATACTGATGTCGGTTATTGTGCTATTGATTAGGTCGCGCAATATCCACTGTTCATAGGCTTTAGTATGTGGGCTTTTTTGATCATACCAACTACAGCGCTGAGTGGTTGTCGGGCCTTGATCACAATAAGGGCATTGGTAACGCTTCGGTTTGATCTTAATCCAGACGGACTGTTCAAAGATCGGTAAATGGCGTAACGTAATTTCTTTGCCATAGCCATAAAACTTATCGATAGGCTGATGGCATTGCCGACAAGTTGTGCCTTTGCATGTACTTTGGACTTTAATAATAATTCCTTTTTTAGACTCAGTATCAAATGCCTCTATTTGCACATCGGGTAAATCCAAAGGAATTTGTAACAATATCGGGTTCATTTATTTAAAGTTTGCCGTCTAAAAAGATGGCTATCATACCCAGCCTGCACCTAAATAATCAAATAGCAATATACTACATATAGTGACTACCCCGCGAAGTCGGGAAGAGCCACTTTTTTATCTGTTTTCTTCATTGTTTGCTATCAATCTATCAACATTAATCGAACACCTTACCGCGAAGACTTTTGTTTTGCTCCGTTTAGTCTTGTCATCCATGCGTCTTTTCTGAGAGCCTCTCGTTGGCTTAGTTGGTCGCCTTGCTTTTTGCACAACGGTGACTTGCTTATTCATTTCCCTCAGGCGTTCAAACACATCTTCTCTGTTTTTTTCCTGAGGGCGGTATTTTTGAGCCTTAATAATGATAACGCCCTCTTTGGTGATGCGTTTATCACGTAAGCTTAAAAGCCGTTATAGCCCGTCTAATCCCCAGTTTATTCATGCGCGAACGCAAGGTATTAGGGTGCATTTCTAAAATCGTAGCGGCGGCATTTTCACCTGAAATTTGCCATTGCACGCTTTCCAGTACTTTTATAATATAGAAGTTACGCATTGACAGTCAATGTTAAACTATAATACAGAAAAATGCCGAATCCACTATAAATCTAGACCTTGATAAGAGAAATAACCCGCCCATCAACTGCTCGTTGTACTTTACCGATGTACATAGGATTTTTGTTAAGTGAGCCTAAACAGGCTAGCTGTTGCCGGCTAGGAGAAGTTATGTCAATTTCACATGATAGCGTCAACCGATTTCTGAATCGTGAATCGTATACCGGGCGCGATTTATATAACGAAGCCAGTCCTACTTTGAATTTAAAGGGCGGAACCTTAAGTGTTGACGATAGCGTACTGGATAAGCCTCATAGTCAGTACATGGCTTTTGTCAGTCATTTTTGGTCAGGCAAGCATCACCGAGCGGTCAAAGGGATTAACCTTGTTACTTTGTACTACACGGATACTCAAGGAAAACACCAACCTGTCAATTTTCGAGTGGTAGATAAAGCCGAAGGGAAAACAAAAAATGACTACTTTCTGGATATGCTTGCAGAGGTATTATCTTGGGGGCTTGAGCCAGGCTTTGTAACAGGAGATAGTTGGTACAGTTGCGTAAAAAATCTTAAACGGATTAGAAATCATCAGATAGGATTGCTCTTTGCGCTGGAAAGTAACCGCTTGGTTTCTGTTGAAGAAGGAACATGGGTTCAAGTTAAGCAACTAGAAGTTCCAGAGGAAGGCTTGGTCGTTTGGCTCAAAAATTTTGGGTACGTGAAATTATTTCGGACAAAGTTGAAAGACCAACTTCGCCATTATATAAGTGCACTACCTAATGACGAGCAAACCAAGTCCTTTGGCAGTAGGGATTTTACCGAACAACATGATCGGCATTGGCAAATTGAGCAATATCATCGTGCAATTAAGCAAGTATGTAACATTGAGCGATTTCAGGTTCGCAGCAAAGGAGCCATTAAAAATCACCTTTTTGCTGCAATTTGTGGGTTTGTTCAATTACAAAAATTGAGCTTCGCAGAGGTCATTAGTAATTGCTATAGCGTGCAAAGAAATTTATTCAAAGATATCATGGCTTCATTTATTGAGACGTTTATGCCAAATATAAGCCATTTAAACCCAGAATTTCAACCTGTCGTCAATGCGTAACTTCTATAATATGCGCTTTTTCCATGCCCGCTAGTGATAATAAACTCTGCTCCGTGTCTAAACCAGGTTGCTCAGGGCTTTGTAATGCGGGGATTTGTAAGACCGGTTCAGGTGATAAAATCACCGCCCGCTCAATGACATTTTCCAGCTCACGCACATTGCCCGGCCTGCTATAACTGAGTAAATTATCCATGACCGCTTGCGGAATATGACTAACTTGCCTGAACTATTTGATGCAGACTTCCAAGCAAAAAAGGCATCGCCTTATCAGTCATTTAATCTTTTGCTAAACCAGTGTTTCCAGCGTTGATATTTTTCAATCAATGGACAATGTTTATCAGCCATTAAAACCGGTGCTGATTGTCTGCCACAGGCAGGAACCAGATTGTCAGTCAGAATAAGCACACCGATCAATCCGGAATGTTGTTGCAATAGTTTAAAAATAGGTGCCGGGCTACACAAGGCAATACCTTGCTGTATACAGGGTGAAACAGATAGGCCGCCTGACAAATAGACGCGGCTAATTTCAGCCTGTCGCTGGTAGTCTTCTAAAATTAACGTTATCCGAAAAATAATAGCTTCCAGTAACAAAGCTGCAATCTGCTGCCGGGTTAATTGATCGGTAGCCTGGGAAAATTCCAGACCTATATCTGCACGAAAAAACGGTGCGCCTATGCCACTCGGCTCAGCGAGGCAATATATATCTGTAATTTCAGCCAGGTCTGCTATTTTGCAATCTGCATAAGGGTAAGAACTAAGTGCTACTGTAATAGAGTTAAGCGTACCTTCTACAGCCATATATAGCTCTTTATCACTATCCTGATAAACCAGGGTATTAAGATAATTGCTGCTATCTGTATGCGAATATTCAGGTTGATAGCGGATTACAAAACCACCGGTGCCAAGATTGACTAATACTTCAGATCCATCATTTCTGATGCTGGCCAGCAGTGCAGCAGACTGATCTGCAACACTCGCGCGTAAAACAGCGCCATTATTTAACGGCAAATTAAAACCATTAGAAGGATAAATCTCAGCTAATACCTGTAATGGAATAGTAAAAATTTCACTTAATGTCTTTGACCAAAGCCCGGTATTAATATCCATTAGCAAGGTTCTGGCAGCCATCGAAGCATCAGTCAAATAGTATTTTCCTGTCGTCCAGTGCCAGATTAAAAAGCTGTCTAGAGTACCCATGCGTAACTGCTTATTGACCAGTCCACGTAATAATTCAGGCTGCTGTTGCAGCATGGTTCTTGCTTTCGGTGCCAAATAATAGCCTGTTAAAGGTAATCCTGTTAGCGCTCTAATCTGCGAATTATGTGTCTGTAAGTCTTTGCAACTGGCTGCTCCGCGGTTATCCTGCCATGAAATCAGTGGCGTTACGGGAAGTCCTGTGTGGCTATCCCAAAACAGAAAAGATGAACGCTGATAACACAGGCCTAGATCTGGCTGAGTCCTGGAGAATTGCAGGCACTTTTCCAGTAACTGTTCTACAGTTGCCAGGTAAGCCATTGCATCGCTGGTATACAGGCCCTGATCAATAGCTATAGGCGGAGCGGGCAGTGAAAAAATATTTCCCAGTTGATGATTATCAGTGACAGTTGCGGCTTTTATGGCTGTCGTGCCAAGATCAAGAACGATAGTATTTACTGTTGCAGCCATTTGTCTGCACACAGCTGAACTTCTTCTTCCACCCTGTCCGATTCCCAATGCAATGCTTCTGCACAATAACCGGCAAACTGCTTTAGTTCAGCATGGGTCATGCGATATAAAATCAATAAGGGCATTCGCCTGCGCAATAAATCTTCCAGATGAAAGACCATTTCATGCTCAAGGCAAAACATTAAATCAGCGACTATCAGCGGCACTGTTGCAGTAATGCGTCGGGCCCATTGTTGATCACGCTCTATAGTTTGTAATATTTCAGCAACATGCTTGCCATGTCTGCGTACTAAGCAAATAGCACTTTCGCTATCAATGCCTGACTGCATCGCTTTATCAGTCATTTGTTCTAACCACTGCGGGTAATTCCCTTCAGGCATCCAGGGCAAAGAAATATTAGCCGTTTTACAGCGACTATTATTTCCCAGATGTCGGCAAACTGCATCGACGATTTGTGATGCATCTGCGCGTGCTGAGGTTATCTTTCCACCAATGGAATAAAACAAAGCGTTACGATCGGTTTTTAATTCCCACTCCCGGGTAACTTCAGACGGTGAATTTTTAGTACTTTGTTGCAAAACTCTCAGACCTGCAAAACGCCCCTGGATATCTTGCTCTGTCCATTGTGTCTTTAACGCAATATTTACTTCGCTTAATAAATAATCTATATCTTCCTGCTCAACAGTGACATTGTTGATATCAGCATTAAAATCCGTATCGGTAGTACCCAGCAAGGTCAAGCCATACCAGGGTATGATAAAAAAAACTCTGCCATCACTTCTGGCAGTTAAAAGCAATGCTTCATTATCCAGAATTTTCGGTAAAACTAAATGCACTCCTTTAGACAATCGGCACCAATGCTTTTCTGGAAATATCCATTGCCCGGTCGTTTTAACGACCGCGGATGTTCTGATCGTAGTGTTTTGCCCACTTATCTCATCGTTTAAAACAGCGCCATTAATAACGCCATTGTGTTCTAATAACTCACTCGCCTGACAGTAATTTAAGCATATTGCTCCTGCAGACATGGCTCCATCAATAATTTCCAGTACCAGACGGGCATCATCAGTTTGAGCATCCAGATAAGTGTATCCACATTTGAGGCCGGTTTCATCCAGACCAGGGAATCGCTTTAGAAATTGACCGGCACTGAAACGACGGTGTTTTTGCTGGGAGTGAAATATCCCCGCTAGAAGATCATAAATAGTGAGCCCCACTTGCAAACGCCAGGAGCCAATTCGACTATGCTGATTAACCGGCACACCAAAACGCAGTGGCCAGACGCGATAAGGGGCTGCATCAATAAGCCGTTGTCGTTCCTGTAGCGATTTTTTAACCACCGCAAAATCCAGCGTTTCCAGATAACGTAAACCGCCATGTATTAGCTTACTCGAAGCAGACGATGTACCGCTAGCCCAGTCATTCTCCTCAACCAATATGACTTTAAGTCCTCTCAGTGCTGCATCATAGGCAGTCCAGGCACCATAAATACCGCCGCCACATACCAGCAAATCAAACTGCTGATTTTCAGATGGCGCGTTCGGCCTTTGCATTAGCCTCTCATTTGTAATGCTGTTACAGGGTCATCGGTAATCAAGATATCTACCTCCAGATCTAACGCTTTTTGAATTTCGAGTCGGGTATTGCAAGTATAGGTCACAATCAATTTATTGTGACCACGCAGAAAGTTGACCAAGTCTTCATTCAGAGTAGCGATAGGCTGGCAAATTCCAGCAAGAAATTTGTTGTCGCTAAAAGTGGTTTTAATATATGCAATATCGTCACTTTCATTGACTGCATAAACCAGCGCTATCTGGGTCCCTAGCTGATGGGCATATTGCAGGGAGTTCAGGTTGAATGAGGAGATAAACACATCCAGATTTCTGGTTGAGCCTAAAATTTCCAGGCATTGCTGCACTTTAATCTGATGCCTTCGCATATCTTCCCAGTCGCGATTTTTTATTTCAATCTGTAATTTACAGTGCCGTCTATATTGATCAACAAAATCCTGTAAGCTCAAAACGCCTTCCGGTTCGGCACCGTCACAATAAGTTGCAAAATTGAACTGTTTTAGTTCTGCAAACGTAAAATCATCGATTCGTTTCCCGGAATAACCGAGTTTATCAAGAAACCGGTCATGCCAGAGTACACACACTTCATCTTTTGTTAACTGCACATCGGCCTCTATGCCATCAATTGGGTATACCAGGGCCTTTTCGAATGCTTGCCGGGTATTATCTGCTGCTTCAGATCTAGCGCCACGATGCGCATAGATATAGCAAGGGGTTGAGGAGTCGGGAATCATGCAGGTATCCACTTATTCTTGTATAAGCGCTGATATTAACATAAAAGAGTTGAGGATAGGCTTTCTGCCTATATTGATTGCTTTCCTTGCAACTTAGAAACTGATAGTTTCAGTTATTCAATGTGTTTACGCATGGAAAAAGGGTATCAACTAAGCAAGTGCATTGATAATGGAATTTACCACCGGTATCGCCAGTTCATTGGTTCTGATATTTACCCCGAGATCGGCTAGTTGAGTAACCTGCAAGCCTTTATAACCACAGGGATTAATATGGCTAAAAGGACTTAAATCCATATTATTATTTAAGCTCAATCCATGGTAACTGCAGCCCTTTTTAATGCGCAAACCTACTGAACCGATTTTCTTGTCCTGTATATAAACGCCCGGGGCTTCAGCTTTTGCGACTGCCTTTAAACCATATTGTGCCAGCGCTGATATCATCGCCTGTTCAATAATAGTTACCAGGTCGCGTACACCTAATCCTCTGCGTTTAATATCTATCAGGGTGTAAACGACTAATTGGCCTGGTGCATGATAGGTAATTTGTCCGCCTCTATCGCTATTGACCACGGGGATATCCGAAGCTAGTAATAAATGCTCTGGTTTACCGTTTAATCCCTGAGTAAAAACCGGAGGATGTTCGACTATCCAGATTTCATCGGCACTGTTTTCATCCCTTGCCAAAGTATAATCCTGCATTTCCTGCCAGCAGCTTTGATAATCCTGTTGTCCTTTATGGTGTAATTTAATACTCATAATCAGCTACTTTTTGTATAAAATTATCCAGCTCACTCGCTTATGTCACTAAATTACTTTGCCGCAGCGGCAAATCAAACTTTAGCTTTATAAGAGTTGCTGTAAAAATGCCTGTACCATTACACCCTCCCCCTGCTCCATTCTATTGTTTACTATTAGCAACAACACAACCAGACGATTTACCATCTAAATTTCTCCCTGAGATATTATCGGTGCTCAAGAAAGTTTACAGATAAGCAGCCATTTGTTCTGTTAAATCTGTGCCGGGCTGACTGCGGCATGGGTCCAATAAAGGTTTTTTTGTATCCTGGCGGTATAATTCGATTTTCATACCTGACTCACCCAGGTCTATATCTTCTTCGATATAGATTTTTTTGCAGCATGCAGATATTAACCCAAGCCAGTTTTATAGCGACATTAAAATATCAGGGCAAGCAGTCAGATCCATATAAATAGCATCCAGCTGTGCCTTGCTTTGTGCTTTGACTTCCACGGTAATGGAGACAAAATTACCGCCTTTACTGGGTCGTGTTTTGACAGCATTTTCACTTAAATCATCAACATGACGGCGGACAATTGCGACTACAATTGCATCCAGATCGGGGATATTTTTTCCCATAGCTTTTATCGGAAACAGGCAAGGAAATTCAAAGGGCGAGTCATGCTCGGCTTTTGTTTCAGTCGAGATGGCTTGTTTATACTCTTGAAATAATTTCTGCATAAGCTGCCACATGGGGCCCACTTGCCCATCACCCACCTGCTTGTTGTCCAAAGTGATAACCGGTAAGATTTCTCGCGTAGAACTCGTCAACCAGATTTCACTCGCCCTGTGCAAGTCTGCTTCTGAAATAACATCTTCACGCACACTTATCCCATTTGCATTAGCTAAATCAATAATGACATCGCGGGTAATCCCTGACAATATTTCATTGCTATTTGCTGGCGTAATCAGCACATCATCAATGACTACAAAAACATTACTCGCCGCACCTTCTGTTGCATAGCCGTCTTTTATCAGTATCGCTTCGGCACAGGATTGGTCTACCGCTTGCTGGCGTAATAATATATTTGCCAATAGCGTCGTTGCTTTTATATTGCATAACTGCCAGCGCATATCATCCAGAGTAATTGCCTTCACGCCCTCTTCCCGGGCAAAAGGCGCAATAGCGGAACACATGGCAAAAATAGTTGGCTCACAACGCTCAGGAAAGGCATGATCTCTTTTATCTGCAACACCACGCGTTATCTGCAAATAAATATATTGCGCATCACCCTCGACTAATAACGGTTCTAATATCTCCAGCCATTGCTCGGCATTCAAAGGCACAGCAAGACGTATTTCATTTAAACTATTGTTTAACCGCTGTAAATGCGCTTCCAGACAAAATAGCTTGCCTAAATAAGCAGGAATCACTTCATATATTCCATCACCAAATAAAAAACCCCGGTCTAATACAGAGACCTTTGCTTCTGACAAGGGTAAATATTCGCCATTTAAATAGACTATTTTATCTTGCATGGCCTTATTTAATTAACAGTAAGGCTGAGTCATAGGTGCGCTGTAAAAAACTGCCCTTTTCTACTGCATTTAAGGCAACCAGTGGCATAGATTTAACGGTTTTATCGAGTAAAGTAACGTTAACCACGCCAAGCTGTTCACCTTGTTGAACAGGTGCCATAATTTTTACATCGACACTGGTGACTGCTTTCATTTCTTTATAATGACGCCTGGAGATGGTCACGTATAAATCGTCAGGCACTCCTAAACTTACTGTATCATTCGCTCCTTTCCAGATCCTGGCTGTAGTTAGCTCAGTATTCGCATCATATAATTTATGGGTTTCAAAAAAGCGGAAGCCATAATTTAACAAAGCCTGACTTTCATTGGCACGAGCACGTGTACTTTTTGTACCTAAAACGACAGAAATTAAGCGCATTTCTTCTCGTTTTGCTGAAGCAATCAAACAATAACCTGCTTCTTGGGTATGCCCGGTTTTTACGCCATCAACAGACTCATCACGCCATAATAAAGTATTGCGATTTTTCTGGGTAATTTTGTTATAAGTAAATTCCTTTTCAGAATCCCAGCGATAATAGTCTGGAAATTCCTTAATAACAGCTCGCGTTAATGTTGCTAAATCTCGTGCTGTTGTGTAATGTTCATTGGGAACCGGCAAACCTGTAGAGTTCATGAAATGGGTATTCTGCATGCCCAAACGTTGCGCTTGCTGGTTCATTAATTCAGCAAAGGTATGTTCGTCACCCGCAATATGTTCGGCCATGGCAACACTGGCATCATTACCCGATTGAATGATAATGCCTTTTAATAAATCTTCTACTTTGACTTGTTTATTAACTTCAATAAACATTTTGGAGCCAGGTGTGCGCCAGGCTTTTTCACTGATAGTAACCAGGTCATCAAGATGCAAACGATTATTTTTTAATTCTCGAAAAGCAATATACACCGTCATGATTTTAGTCAGGCTTGCAGGTGGCATTACTTCATCAGCATTTTTTTCAGCTAAAATTCGTCCACTATCAAAATCCTGCAAGAAATAACTACTTGCTTCCAAAGTGGGTGGTGCAGGGGTTTTTATTTCACTTTCCGCATGACTATACGTAAAGGGAAATAATAGGAAAATAAACAAAAACAACTGTAGTTTTTGCACAAAGTCATACTGTATTTTTGGGAACATAAACAAAGAATCTGAATTGTAAGTTAAAAAATTATAACATGTGATAACAAGCGGTCTCTTAGAGACTCGTCATCACGTATTAGGTTTATATTTTATTCAGAAATATAATGGCCATTCTTAATGCCTATTTCTGTTAATTTTGCACTGATATCATCCGCCTCTGTCACAGAAGATATAGGGCCAATCTGCACTTTAAAAAGTTTACTTTCTAGTGTTTCACTCGGCATAATTCTACTTTTTGACAAAGCTGCTGCAGTTATTTGTTCTTGTAATAAAACCGCATTTTCCTGCGTTGCAAAAGCGCCAATCTGATAATATATCTTTTTTGCTAATGCCGCATCAATATCGACTTTATTATCTCCGGGCTGAATGGCGACCACATCGACAAAGCCAGTGCCGGCCTTCGCCAGCCCTAATTTAGCTGCTGCCGCAAAAGATAAATCAATAATTCTGTGGTCATGAAAAGGGCCTCGATCATTAAGCCGAACAATCACACTACGCTGGTTATCCAGGTTTGTTACTTGTACATAACTTGGAATGGGCAATGTTTTATGCGCAGCAGTCATTGCCCACATGTCATAAACTTCCCCGGTTGCCGTGTTTTTCTGGTGAAATTTAGTGCCGTACCAGGAGGCTATTCCTTGCTGTCTATAGCCTTTATTGCTTGGCTGCACATGATAGGTTTCACCCAAAACAACATAAGATTCAGGGTTGACCGAAGCCGACCAGGGTTCATAGCGTGGAATAGCATCTGGGATAGCAGAGACGTCCATGGAAATATCTTCAGGACGACCATCAATAACAAGGGGGTTAGACTTTTGGGGGACAGAGCAAGCGCTCAGCCATGCAGCCAATAAAATTAAAAAAACTTTATTCATTAGTTGCGATAACGTATTGCTGTTTTATCGCCTGGCTTAATTGAAATACAGCCAATGCATACAAAGGACTATGATTATAACGAGTAATAACATAAAAATTTTCTAATCCTACCCATAAGTCTTGCCCATTTTCTTGCTCAAAACTTAATAACTTAAGCAATTCATCATCGTTTATTTGTTCAGGCAAGTGAACCTGCAAAGCTTTTAGTTGTGCAGCATTTATATCAGGTTTTAAACCCCTGGTCAGTGCCTGCTGATACTGATCACCTGTCGCAGTAACGGGAAACGCAATATCGTTACCTGCTTTCCAGTGATGCCGGGCAAAATAATTCGCCACACTGGCAATGGCATCAGCCGGATTATGCCATATATCACGTTTCGCATCACCTTCAAAGTCAGCTGCAAAATTACGATAACTGCTCGGCATAAATTGTGGCATTCCCATCGCACCTGCATAAGAACCAACCGGTTCTAAAGGATTCATATGCTCTTCACGACATAACAATAAAAATTGTTCTAACTCACTTAGAAAAAAAGTACTACGCTTTGGATAATCAAAGCCTAAGGTCGCTAAGGCATCAATAACCCTATGTCCTCCTGTACGTTCTCCGTACAAAGTTTCGACACCGATAATTGCAACAATAATTTCTTCAGGAATACCATAACGCTGTTGCATAATGGTTAAGCTGTCCTTGTTAGCCTGCCAGAATTCAACTCCGCCCTGAATACGTGAGTCACGCATAAAAATTTTACGATATTTATACCACGGCATCCCTTCGGCAGGGCGAGTCATCGCTGCAATAATCTTGGGCTTTATTTCTACAGACTGAAATAATGTCACTAATTCAACGCGATCAAATTGATGCTGTTCAACCATTTTGTTAATAAATTTATCAACTGCAGCCTGATCTTTAATTTCAGCCTGTACAAAGGGGCTTGTGAACAGTGATAAAAAAAACAGTGTAACCGGCAATAACTTTTGCATAAAGAGGGCTTTATAAGGGGTAAGAAGATGGAAAGGATGCCTGAAGTTTCAATGCAGGAGCGCTCTTTAGCCGTGAATGTGAGCTCACATTCACGGGCAAACAACTTTGCTACAATAAAAGGCCTGTATCAATAGGTGTCATTCAGTACCAAATTATTTTTTATCTTTTTTGACATACAAATCTGTAATCGTTCCGGTGATCATTTCAGCTGCGAATGCAAAGGTTTCAGAGAGTGTAGGATGCGCATGTATGCTTAAGCCCACATCCTCTGCATCAGCGCCCATTTCTAACGCCAATACCGCTTCGGCAACCAGTTCCCCGGCATTAGGTCCAACCATACCAGCACCCAGGATACGACCCGTCTCAGGATCACACAGTATTTTAGTCAAACCTTCATTGCGGCTTAAACTTAAAGATCGGCCACTAGCTGCCCAAGGGAAAGCGCCTTTATCATAGGCTATGCCCTGCTCTTTTGCCTGATTTTCAGTTAATCCCATCCATGCAACTTCAGGATCAGTATAAGCAACAGAAGGAATTGTTAACGCATCAAAAGCGGATTTATGCCCTGCGGTCACTTCTGCGGCAATTTTACCTTCGTAAACAGCTTTATGCGCTAACATCGGTTGACCGACGATATCGCCAATCGCATAGATATGCGGCACATTGGTTTTCTGTTGTTTATCGACCGGAATAAACCCCCACTCATTAACATGAACACCTGCTTTATCTGCATCAATTAGCGCACCATTCGGTTTACGCCCAACAGCCACTAATACTTTATCAAATAATTCCGGCTCAGGTGCTTTATCACCACCAAAAGTCACTAATAAACCATCATCTTGCGCGACTATGCTTTCTACTTTTGTTTTTAACCAGATATTTTTGTATTGCTTTTTAATATGTCTATGCAAGGGTGTGACTAAATCTTTATCACAACCAGGAATAATCTGATCCATCAATTCCACCACACTGATTTCAGAACCCATAGCATGATAAACCGTCGCCATTTCCAGCCCAATAATACCACCGCCAACCACTAACAATTTCTTCGGTACATCAGCAATATTTAAGGCATCGGTTGAATCCATTAAACGTGGATCATCATTTGGAAAAGGTGGTATCTTTGTTGCCGTAGAACCCGCAGCAATAATGGCATTATCAAAAGTGATTTGCTGAGCACCTGCATCACTTGTTACTTCCAATGCATTGGCTGAAGTGAATTTCCCTAAACCTTGAACCACAGTCACTTTACGCTGCTTGGCTAAACGCGCTAAACCACCATTTAAAGTGCTAGTAATGCCTTCTTTCCAGCTTCTGATTTTGTCTAAATCAAATTCAGGTTTGCTGAAAGTCAGTCCATGTTGCTCAAAATGTTCAGCTTCATGAACAATTTGCGCAACATGCAATAAAGCCTTGGATGGAATACAGCCAACATTTAAACAGACGCCACCCAAAACAGGGTATTTCTCCACTAAAACAACTTGCTTACCTAAATCAGCCGCGCGAAAAGCCGCTGTATAACCGCCAGGTCCTCCGCCCAAAACAAGGACTTCCGCATGTATAATATCTGACATATTCTTATCTCCCTATAGTAACAAGCGGCGAATATCGCCTAAGTATTTAATTAATGTAGACATAAACCGCGCCCCTTCTGCACCATCAATAACCCGATGATCATAAGTCAGGTCCAGCGGCAACATCAACCTGGGTACAAATTCAGTTCCATTCCATACAGGCTGCATGGCTGAACGAGTAACCCCTAATATAGCAACTTCAGGGGCATTGACGATCGGCGTAAACGACTTTCCACCAATCCCCCCTAAACTGGAAATAGTTATACTACCGCCTCTCATATCAGCGGGGAGCAATTTACCATTACGGGCTTTTTCACTGAGTTCGGATAATTCCCGAGTTAATTCTGCAATGCCTTTTTTATCAACATCTTTTAGCACAGGCACCACCAGTCCATTAGGTGTATCTACTGCAATACCAACATTAAAATATTTTTTCAGAAATAAGGACTGACCGTCAGGCGATAAAGAGCTATTGATTTTAGGGTAGTGTTGCATTGCGGCAACCAAAGCTTTAACAATAAATATTAAACCCGTAACTTTAATTTCAGTGCTTTTATCTGCATTCAACGCTTTGCGGAATGCCTCCATTTCGGTAATATCGGCGTCATCATGATAAGTCACTAGCGGTAAATTCAACCACACACGACTCATGTTTTGCCCAGTCAAGCGTTGAATTTTACTCAGTTGTTGTTCTTCAATTTCACCAAACTGACTGAAATCTACTGCCGGAATTGGCGGAATACCAGCCCCACCCTGAACGGGTACACCAGAGGTCATCACTTGTTTAATAAAACTTTTAACGTCTTCTTTTAAGATACGCCCTTTGCGTCCAGTGCCTTGAGTAATCTGGCGGATATCCACACCTAATTCACGTGCAAATAAGCGTACTCCAGGAGTTGCATGAGCCGATTTTCCTGAGGGTCTGTCTACTGACGCACTTATAGTGCCTGGAGCGGGACTAGAAACAACCTTGTTTTGCGTCACCGAAGCTGTTGGCTTTGGTGCCTGGTTAATTTGCTCAGGGGCAGCTGTCGTTACAGCTTCAGCAGCTGACTGAACCTCCAGGGTAACAATTAAAGCGCCTTCAGAAACTTTATCCCCCACCTTAACACACACATCTTTGACAATACCTGAATGTGTCGAAGGCAAATCCATACTCGCCTTATCAGTCTCTAACACAGCTAGAGTTTGCTCTTTTTCTACGCTATCGCCCGTCTGGATTAATACTTCAATAACATCAATATCAGCAACATCACCAACATCTGGGACTTTCACTTCAATTATACTAACGCTAGTCTCCGGTACAATTACCGCAGGAGCTTCTACCTTTTCGGGAATATCAATTTTAACATTCTCAACCCCAATGACTTCTTCAGTCCCTTCAGATTCAGGTGCACTAGCTTCTAAAGTGACAACTAAAGCGCCTTCAGAGACTTTATCACCTACGTTGATATGTACTGTTTTTACAATACCTGCAGCGCTAGAAGGCAAATCCATGCTGGCTTTATCTGTCTCTAACACCGCAAGTGTTTGCTCTTTTGCGACAATATCGCCTACTTTAACTAATACTTCAATGACATCAATATCAGCAACATCACCGACATCAGGCACTTTTACTTCTGTTAATAGAGTCATAATTTGTTCTTTTGTTAGATTAACCAAGGCGCAATAATTTCTGCATCAATATTATATTTTTTAATTGCCTCATCAACTTTAGCCGCTTCAAATTCACCTTTATCTACCAGGCTTTTTAATGCTGCAATGGTAATATGGTGGCGATCAACTTCAAAGAAACTACGTAATTTTTCCCGCGTATCGGAACGACCAAAGCCATCGGTACCTAAAACTGTATATTCAGCTTTAACATAGGGACGAATTTGCTCGGCAAAAGCACGAATATAGTCTGTTGCAGCAATGACCGGAATATCAGTTTTACTAATACACTGTTCAACGTGCGATACACGTGCTTTTGCTGTTGGATGCAAACGATTCCATCGCTCACATGACACCCCATCACGTGCTAATACAGTAAAACTTGTACAACTCCAGAGATCAGCCTCGACCCCCCACTCGTCGCGTAATAATTTCGCCGCAGCAACCACTTCGCAAAAAATCGTACCTGAACCCAATAAATTTACTTTTGGTGCTTTTTTACGTGTTATTCCAGTCTGGAACAAGTGCATCCCTTTAATAATATCCTCAGCTGCGCCTTCTGGCATCGGTGGCTGATCATAGTTCTCATTCATCACAGTAATGTAATAGAACACATCTTCTTGCTCAGCATACATGCGGCGCAAACCATCTTGAACAATCACGGCTAATTCATAGCCAAAAGTTGGATCATAAGAGATACAGTTTGGAATAGTTGCCGACATCAGATGACTATGGCCATCTTCATGCTGCAAACCTTCGCCATTCAAGGTAGTTCGTCCAGCTGTTCCACCCAGCAAGAAGCCGCGAGTACGCTGATCAGCAGCAGCCCAGATCAGGTCACCTACGCGCTGAAAGCCAAACATTGAATAGTAAATAAAGAAAGGAATCATCGGTACGTTATGCGTAGAATAAGACGTTCCGGCCGCAATCCAGTCACATAAACCTCCTGCTTCATTAATACCTTCCTGTAATACCTGGCCAGCTTTATCTTCTTTGTAATACATTAACTGCTCAGCATCCTGAGGCGTATACAATTGCCCGACTTGTGACCAGATACCTAGTTGACGGAACATACCTTCCATACCAAAAGTACGCGACTCATCTGGAACAATCGGCACGATACGTTCACCAATTTTTTTATCCTTAACCAGAATATTAAGAATTCTGACAAATGCCATCGTTGTAGAAATACCATGTCCTGCTTTGGTACCATCCAGAACAGCTTGAAAAGCACTTAACTCGGGAATTTCCAGGGCATCAGATTTTTGTCTACGCGCTGGAATCAGACCACCCAGTTCTGTTCTGCGCTGTATCATATACTTATATTCTTCAGAATCTTCAGCAAATTTCAAATACGGCAGGCTCTCGATTTCCTTATCGGTCACTGGAAGTTGCCAGCGATCACGAATATTAGTAATCGATAGCAAGCTCATTTTTTTCTGCTGATGACTGGTATTTTGTGCTTCACCTGAATCTCCCATGCCATAACCTTTAATGGTTTTTGCCAGGATAACCGTCGGTTGGCCCAGGTGCTCGCTAGCGGCCTGATAAGCGGAAAAGACCTTAATCGGATCATGCCCACCACGATTAAGACCCCATATATCTCTGTCGGTATATTCAACAACTAAGGCTTTTAATTCAGGCGTATTAAAGAAATGCTCGCGTACATAGGTACCATCTTTTGACTTATAGGTTTGATAATCACCATCCACGCACTCCATCATGCGCTTCATAATCAACCCCTCTTTATCTTTAGCCAACAAAGCATCCCAATGCCGACCCCAGATAACTTTTATAACATTCCATCCAGCGCCACGAAAACTGCCTTCTAATTCCTGGATAATTTTACCATTACCGCGTACAGGACCATCAAGACGCTGCAAGTTACAGTTAACCACAAAAATAAGATTGTCCAGATTTTCACGACCCGCCATAGTAATAGCGCCTAGTGTTTCCGGTTCATCCGTCTCGCCATCACCGAGGAAAGCCCAGACTTTGCGACCTTCAGTCATAGCCAGGCCCCGACTTTGCATATAGCGCATAAAGCGAGCCTGGTAAATCGCCATGATTGGACCAAGTCCCATAGATACCGTAGGAAATTGCCAGAAATCAGGCATTAACCAGGGGTGCGGATAAGAAGAAAGACCATTGCCCCCTACTTCTTGACGAAACTGGTCCATCTTTTCATCGGAAAAACGTCCTAATAGATAAGCCCGCGCATAATCACCAGGACAAGAATGTCCTTGTACAAAAACCAAATCAGCACCCTTTTCTTCAGTTGCTGCATGCCAGAAATGGTTATGCCCAACATCATACAAGGTCGCCGCTGACGCAAAGCTGGCAATGTGCCCACCAACATTGGTTTTTTTATTGGCTCGTAAGACCATCATCATGGCATTCCAGCGCACATAAGCGCGGATTTTACGCTCAATCGTGGTCATGCCCGGGTATTTGGGTTGTTGTTCAACAGGTATGGTATTGATATAAGCAGTATTGGCACTAAAAGGAATAGCCGCTCCTGATTGTCTTGCCATTTCGACCAGTTGACCAATTATAAACTGGACACGTTCATTACCATCTTGCTCCTGAATAGCGATTAATGCTTCAAGCCATTCTTTTGTTTCTTCCGGATCTATATCAAGTTGATCTAACATATTGGCATTTAAACCATTACTCATCCCATACTCCTGCGATTTTTTTGTGTTGTGCCGTACACAGCACGATAAAAACTATGTTACTTCCAGTTCCCGCGCTGTGCATGGGAACCAGAAATCAATGAACTACCTTTTTGCATTAGCAACCGCTTCTTTAGCAAGTGCAGTTACTTTATCCCAATCTTTATTCTTGACAGCATCTGCTGGAACTAGCCAGGATCCACCCACACATGCAACATTTTTAAGCACCAGGTAATTATTATAATTACTTGGCGAAATCCCGCCAGTAGGACAAAAAGTAATTTGTGGAAGGGGGCCGGCAATCCCTTTTAGCATGGGAATACCACCCGCCGCTTCTGCTGGAAAGAATTTAAAATGATCCAGACCATATTCCATGCCTAGCATTAGCTCAGAAACCGTGGCAATCCCCGGAATCAAAGCAATAGAACTATGATTAGCCGCAGCTAAAAGCCTGGGGGTCAAACCCGGGCTAATAGCAAACACAGCACCCGCATCAGCAACTGCTTGTAATTGCTCTGGTGTGGTAATAGTCCCCGCACCCACAAAAGCACCTTCAACTTCCTGACTAATGGCTTTAATGGAATCCATTGCCGCCGCTGTGCGCAAAGTGATTTCCAGTACTTTAATACCACCAGCCATTAAAGCTCTAGCCAAAGGCACTGCATCTGCAGCATCCTGAATAACCATTACCGGCATAACAGGTGAAGCATTTAAAATTTCAGAGGGATAAACTTTCCAGTTATTTATTGTCATATTACTTTTTTATTGTTTTAAAAGTAGAGCATAGCTTCACGCACGCCAGTTGCCAAACAGCTTGATAAAGGCGGGCTAAAGCCCATACAATCAACCTATTCGAGGTAGCTTATTGTTTTAGGCATTAAACCCGGTCAACTCGACAAAAAAGATTATCTTCATCAAATAAATTGGTTGCACCAGTTTCAGCGGATGAAGCTCCCACCCGGAATGCACCAAACATTTCCCTACCCATGCCCCAATGATGTTCCTGTGCACTGTTTGGCTCAGCCTGACGTGCTGCAAACTCCGCAGCATCGACTAATGCATTCACCTCACCCGTTTGGGTATTCAAGTTAATCACATCACCAGTACGTACTTTAGTTAATGGGCCGCCATCTTCACATTCAGGACACATATGAATTGCAGAAGGAACTTTCCCGGATGCACCCGACATGCGACCATCTGTAACAATGGCAACTTTAAACCCTCTATCCTGTAGAGAGCCTAATAACGGTGTCAATTTATGTAACTCCGGCATACCATTCGATTTCGGCCCCTGATAACGCAGCACAATAATAAAATCACGCTCCAGTTCGCCTCGATGAAATGCGGCAAGCACCTCATCCTGATCATCAAACACCATAGCAGGTGCCTGAACCACTTGATGATCCTCGGATACCGCAGAAACCTTAGAAATACCGCGGCCCAGATTACCATGCATCACATGCAAACCACCGCCTACAGCAAAAGGCTTCTCAAGCGATCCGATTACTTCTGGATCTAATGACGCTTCTGGCCCTTTCTGCCAAACCAGCTTTCCGTCGATTAGTTTAGGCTCCTGAGAATAATCAGCCATGCCACGATTATTAGCAACTGTTAGAACGTCCTCATGCAAGTAGCCGCCTCTTAATAACTCAGTAATCAGCACACTCATGCCACCTGCAGCCTGAAAGTGATTAATATCGGCCGGGCCATTCGGATATACCCGTGTCAATAATGGTACTGCGCGAGATAATTCATCAAAATCATCCCAGTTAACTTCAATACCTGCCGCACGTGCAATCGCAACAATGTGCATCGTGTGATTAGTTGAACCACCTGTAGCCAATAATCCAACAATGGCATTTACAATCGCTTTTTCATCAATAACACGACCTAAGGGGCGATAATCATCACCCAGTGCGGTAAATTTTAAAACTTGTTCAGCAGCAGCTTTAGTCAGCTCATCCCGTAGTGGAGTATACGGATTAATAAATGAACTACCCGGAAGATGTAGCCCCATAATCTCAACCATCATCTGATTACTATTTGCCGTACCATAAAAAGTACAGGTACCCGGGCTATGATAGGATTTAGATTCCGACTCTAATAACTCTTTACGACCAATTTTGCCTTCGGCATATTTCTGCCTGGTGCGTGCTTTTTCTTTATTAGTAATACCACTGGTCATAGGGCCTGAGGGTATAAACACCGCCGGCAAATGCCCAAAACTCAAGGCACCTAGTAACAAGCCCGGGACAATCTTGTCACAAACGCCTAGATACAGACCGCCATCAAACATATTATGACTCAAGCTAATCGCGGTAGACATGGCAATCACATCACGACTAAACAGAGATAACTCCATACCAGGCTGCCCTTGTGTCACACCATCACACATCGCAGGAACGCCGCCCGCAAACTGAGCAACACCACCTGCTGCCTTTATCGCAGCTTTAATCAACACAGGTGAATCTTTATAAGGTTCATGTGCTGATAACATATCATTATAAGAAGAGATAATTGCAATATTTGCTTTCTTATCACTGGCTAAATCAGCCTTATCTCCCGTGCTGCACGCTGCAAAGCCATGTGCCAGATTACCACAAGCCAGAGTTGAGCGGTGCGGCCCTTGCTCAGCCGCTTTATCAATATGTTTTAAATAAAGAGTGCGCACCACATGACTACGTTCAATGATTTTTTGAGTGACCTCTTCGACTACTGAATGCATACAGTTTTTTCCTCTTAAGTTACGTAAAGTAACAAATAAACAGTTTATCTAATTTAAAGCTGCATTATACAGAAACACTTTAACAACAAAAGCCACAGCAACAGAAAGAGCAGACTTTAATCTGCTAAAGTAGCGGTATATTAAAGACACCCTACAAAACACACACAAGCATAATTTTTGTATTTATGTGTATTTGCAAACGACTGCTCGCTCTATACCAAAGCCCTTGCTTTTAAAAAGGCCTGTTCAGATAAAGCGCTCCAATGAGAAACCTGCGTTCTAAACTGATTAAATGAAGTATAAATCTTCTTAGC
Source organism: Methyloprofundus sedimenti (assembly GCF_002072955.1). Lineage (NCBI taxonomy): Bacteria > Pseudomonadati > Pseudomonadota > Gammaproteobacteria > Methylococcales > Methylococcaceae > Methyloprofundus > Methyloprofundus sedimenti. The sequence goes on from NZ_LPUF01000002.1 coordinate 237,026, forward strand.
CATAGGATCTTTATTAGCCAACTCGAGCACCACTTCTTCAGAAAGCTGTTTTAATTTCCGTAACACATCATCAGGCAAAGCCTTTAGCTGAACCCCATGTTTATTGACCAAAGTTTCCAAAGCCTGATTATTGCGCGCGGTATAATCGGAAAGCATATCCATATTCACAGCTTTACAAGCCGCCGTCACAATACTTTGTAAATCAGCTGGCAACTCATTAAAAGCCTGTTTATTAATGATCGCTTCCAATGTAGAACCTGGCTCATGCCAGCCAGGGTAATAATAATATTTCGCCACTTTATAAAAGCCAAACGCCAAATCATTATAAGGCCCAACCCACTCAGTAGCATCAAGCGCACCTGACTGCAGGGATGTAAACAGCTCTCCCCCCGGAATATTAACTGTCGTACCTCCAGCCCTGCGCAACACTTCCCCGCCTAACCCAGGGATACGCATTTTTAAACCTTTCAAATCATCAACCGTTTTAATTTCCCGGTTAAACCAGCCCGCCATTTGCACACCTGTATTTCCTGCAGCGAGTGGAATTAAATTAAACGGCGCATATAACTCGCGCCACAATTCCATACCGCCACCATAATATAGCCAGGCATTCATTTCCTGTGCAGTTAAGCCAAACGGAACTGAAGAAAAAAACTGCGTCGCTTCATTTTTCCCCTTCCAGTAATAAGCACCAGAATGTCCCATTTGTGCAGTTCCTTTGGAAACGGCATCAAACACTTCAAAGGCTGGCACTAATTCATTTGCGCCATAGACTTTCACCTTAATACGGCCGCCGCTCATCTCATTTATCAATTGTGCCAGTAAATTCGCCCCCACACCCAGGCCAGGAAAATTTTTCGGCCATGCAGTAACCATTTTCCATTTAAATTTAGCTTGCGCATGAGCTACACCAGGTACCAGTACAGAACTACCTGCCACTAAAGCACCAACACTGGCCTTATTAATAAAATCACGTCTTTTCATATTAAATTACCTAATTATCAATTAAGCATTATTCTACCTGAATCATAGCGTTTTATACATCGTCAGAGTTATCGCTTATAATTACAGTCGATTGTATTATTTATAAACTAAACTTTAAATAACATCAAAGGACTTTTACCTACCAGGCTAATACAGACTGTATTAGCCCCAAATTTTTACTAAACAAGAGATTTACAATGAAAAAATTAACCAGCATTATTTTAGCGGCTGCACTCACTACAGGCTGCGTAATTGATCCCTATACTGGCGAAGAAAAAGTATCCAACACAGCCTGGGGAACGGGTATAGGTGCTGGTGCTGGAGCAGCAACTGGCGCGGCTATTGGCGCTATTGCCGGTGGCGGAAAAGGTGCTGCACTTGGCGCCGGTATCGGTGCTGGCGTAGGGGCCGCAACTGGCGCTGGAGTGGGTTACTATATGGACACTCAGGAAAAGAAATTACGTTTACGCCTGGAAAGCACTGGTGTTAGAGTACAAAGAACTGGCGATAACTTAAAGCTAATCATGCCGGGTAATATAACCTTTGCCACGAATTCCGAGACTCTTAATAGTAATTTTTTTCCTATCCTCGATTCAGTTGCCATCATTTTTAAGGAATTTAAAGACACTAATATCGACATAGCCGGTTTCACCGACTCTACAGGCAGCGACCAATATAACCAGGAATTATCTGAACGCCGTGCCGCTAGTGTAGCCAATTATTTAATCAGCGCGGGGGTGGGCAGTAGCAGAATTCAATCCCGTGGCTTTGGCGAACGTTACCCCGTAGCATCAAATGATAGCGCAGCAGGACGCGAACAAAACCGTCGAGTAGAAATTAATATCCGACCTAAATAATTTTTTTTATTTAAGACACAAAAAAGGCCGCGAAAAGCGGCCTTTTTCGTCAAACACTAGCTCAATGCCAAGTATTTATTTCAACAAGCCCTGCAATAGACCATTCAGGTTATGTACAAACTCGGCAGGGTCATCTAACTGTCCGCCTTCGCTTAATACTGCCTGATCAAACAAAATACGGGTTAAATCAGCAAAGCGTGTATCGTCTTGCTCTTCTTTTAAGCGTAACACTAAAGCATGTTCTGGATTGATTTCAAACACTGGCTTAGTCGCACCCATACCAAACATATTCATATCCTGGCCCGCTTCTTTCATGATGCGTTCCATATTCAAGCTCATTGCGTCCTGCTCAGTCACCAGACAAGAAGGTGATGCCGTTAAACGATGGCTGATACGTACTTCACTTACTTTATCTTTTAACACATCTTTGATTTGCGTAATCACTGACTCAAAATCTTTAGATGTTTCTTCTTGTTCTTTTTTATCTTCTTCAGTATCGAATTTATCTAAGTCTAATTGACCTTTTGCAACTGATTGCAATACTTTACCATCAAAGTCATTCAGGTTAGAAACCAGCCATTCATCAACACGGTCTGATAATAATAGAACTTCTATACCTTTTTTACGGAAAATCTCTAGGTGTGGGCTATTTTTAGCCGCTGTAAAACTATCTGCAGTGACATAATAAATTTTATCCTGCCCCTCTTGCATACGACCGATATAATCTTCGAAAGACACGTCTTGTGTATCAGTATTCGCATGAGTTGAAGCAAAACGTAAAAGCTTGGCTACACGCTCTTTGTTTTTATGATCTTCAATTGGCCCTTCTTTGATCACATTACCAAATTGCGCCCAGAAAGTAGCGTATTTTTCTTTATCGTTTGTAGCGATCCCTTCCAATAAACCCAGGACTTTTTTAACTGCGCCTGCTTTGATCGTGCTGATTTTTTTGCTTTGTTGCAAAATTTCACGTGATACGTTGAGTGGCAATGAATCCGTATCAATCACACCACGAATAAAACGCAAATAACGCGGCATTAATTGCTCTGCATCGTCCATAATAAATACTTTACGCACATAAAGTTTTACACCATGCTTTGCATCTCTATCCCACATATCAAAGGGTGCGCGTGCAGGAACATACAACAACATTGTGTATTCGTTAGTGCCTTCTACCTTACTGTGTACGTGAGCCAAAGGATCCTGGAAATCATGTCCTACATGCTTGTAAAATTCGTTATAGGCTTCGTCATCTAATTCATCTTTGGATTTAGTCCATAATGCAGAAGCACTGTTAATCGTTTCGTCTTCAACTTTTGCAGGCTCTGTTTCATTGCCTTCTTCATCAGTCACAGCAGGAATTTCTTTCGCCATCACAATAGGTAAAGAAATATGATCAGAGAATTTTTTAACGATAGAACTTAAGCGGTAGTCATTCAGGAATTCTTTTTCAGATTCTTTTAAATGCAAGATAATATCCGTACCACGACTTGTTTTTTCTACTGTTTCCAGTGTGTACTCACCTTCACCAGTTGATTCCCACAGCGTTGCTTCCTGGCTACCTGCTTTACGCGTAATCAAGGTTACCTTATCAGCAACAATAAACGCAGAGTAAAAACCCACACCAAATTGACCAATCAATTCACTGTCTTTTGCCTGATCGCCGGTTAGTGCATCAAAAAACTGTTTAGTACCTGATTTTGCAATAGTTCCGATATGCTCTTGCACTTCTTCGCGCGTCATACCAATACCGTTATCACTTACTGTGATTGTATTTGCATCGTTATCAAACGCAATACGAATTTTTAAATCGCTATCACCTTCATACAGGCCATCATTAGAAAGTGCTTCAAAGCGCAGTTTATCAGCCGCATCGGATGCATTAGAAATCAATTCACGCAAAAAAATCTCTTTATTACTATACAAAGAGTGAATCATTAAATGTAATAAATGCTTTACTTCAGTTTGAAATCCTAGCGTTTCTTTTTTAGCTTCAACGGTCATTATGTAAATATCTCCAAAATAATTGAAATTATCTTCTCGATATAAGGGTAAAGAATGTTTTTTCAAGGGCTAAATTTAAGCAATATAAAATACGCACAAAGTAATTCACTCTTGATTAGCATATTTTTTACATTTTTCCTTGAAAATACGGAGACTTTATTAATTGAATAGCAGTATTGACACATCACTATTTTCTGATCAAACTTAAGCAGAGGTACTTATCATGAATGAACTAGAAGAACGCAAAAAACAATGCCCTTATTGCGGAGAAAGCATAGATATTTTAATCGACTGCTCTGAAACACATCAAAACTACATTGAAGACTGCCCTGTTTGCTGCCAACCCATTACTGTTGATGTAACAGTCTCTCATGAGGGTGAAATAGCTATTGTGTTATTCCAGGAAAATGAGTCATAAGAACTAACTGTTATTTACAAGACAGAATTGCTAATAACAAAAAAACATAACCATTCTAAACATCTTGCCCTTGCCGATAGGACTTCAACTAAGACAACCTCGTGTAAATGCTCAAGATCATTTAGAGCCTAATATCAGTATCCAATATAATTATTATGCTGCTAATGCTGCATCTTTCAATTCTTGCCTATTTATCGATAAACATAGACTTTGCATGAAATAGCTAGATCTAGATAAGAAAACAAAGTATTGCTTGATATTGGGATTATGAAGCCAATTCTATATCAGATGCGGGGATAGAACTACAGGTCAGACAATAACCTTCCTCAGGCGTAAAGGATGGCGCTACCGGGTAATGAACTTCACCTTTAACCAGTTTTTGGCTGCAAGAGCCGCAATTGCCCATACGACAGCCAAAAGGCAGTGTAATACCGTTAGCCTCGGCAAATTCAAGAGTGGACTCTGCTTCGCCCGTCCAGGTCAGGATTTTTCCAGTCTGATCAAATTTCACCTGATATTGATTATCGGCTTTAACTGCAGCTGATTTGCGCTTGACGGTAGATGGTCCGAAAGCTTCAAAATGAATACGTTCATCGGCGACTCCCCATAAATCCAGTCCTTCAGCTAAATCTGCCATCATCGGTCCCGGGCCACAGAAATAAAAATCGAAATCATTGCCTGGCAATATTTGTTTCAATAAATCAAGGGAAACGCGACCTTCAATATGGTAATCCTCTCCCAGCCTATCCTGTTCTGCTGGAGCACTGTAGCAGACATGCAACTTAAGATGCTTGTTTGCCTGAGCAATCGATTTCAGGTGATCTTTCATAATCTGTTCACTGCCATTGCGGACACCATAGAAAAACCAGATATCAGATCCACGTTTAATGCCGGATTTGTGCAAGTGATTTAGCATACTGAGCACAGGTGTAATTCCTATACCAGAACCTATCATGACAATTTTATTGAGTTTCCCTCTCTCAGGGAGACAAAAACTACCATTGGGTGCCAACACTTTTATAGTGTAGCCTTGTTTAACCTGATCGTGCAAAAAGGAAGAAGAAAGACCTGGCGGCAATTCGGGTTTATCACGCGGCGGCGGGATGCGTTTTACTGAAATGCGGTAATAATCATTACCCGGCGCATCAGATAGGCTATAACAACGAACCACCTGCTTTTCCTGTCCAGGTATGTCAAAGCGAAAGGTCAAAAATTGGCCGGGTTTGTAATTCGGCAATTTAAATTTTTCGCCCGGTTTCAAGTAAAACGAATGAACCTGATCCGACTCAACCACAATCTTATCCACACTGAATAACTTTTCATCGCTCCAGACAGGTACCGGAGGTTGCTTTTTTGTGGGTATCTCTTTAAATAGCAATTGTAAAAAGTTTCTGCCTATACGTAGAGTTTCCAATACAATTAATGGCAGGAACATAAGCAAAGTGCCGAATAAATCTTCATTTTCGCCAAACCCGCGATGCATAAACAATATAAATGCAGCTAAATAGACAATGCGATGTAAACGTTTCCACCATTTATATTTTAAATGTTTTACTGAGAAATTATTACTGGTAAGAAATAAAGGAATGAGCAGACACAAGCCTGCCAGTCCAAAAAATAGATAAAACAGGTCAGGTTCCTGAAAATCTCTTACGATTTCCACCGGACTTTCTGCTTGATTTACATAGAGAAATGCGTGAAATGATGCATACAGAAAACAACTAATTCCAATCGCGCGTCGGTGAACATTCAACGCGGCGATAACAGGCCATTTAGGAAAGAACTGCTTCAGTGGAGTCAGGCACAATACAAATATCAAACAACTAATGGCTGTGTTGCCAAAAAAATCCTGCATATCAGAATATTTCCAGGCACCTAAACTACCCTCCATAGATAGAAACAACATGTAAAGCGCTGGAAAGGCAAGTAAAGGCCAGGCAAACAGCTTTTTTGAAATAATCGTAGCGATAAACTTCATTAAGGATTCCTGCTTGCTGGATTAAAAAAAGACGCTAAAAACCGAACGAACACCATAACCAACGCTGCGCTTATGATTTTCCTGATGGCTTACATAGGAACCCAGAGTCCATAAAAAATTGCTGCCTAGCGCTTGTTCGAACTGAGCACCTAAAGCGATTGCACTGTCTTTGGTAACCCCTCCGAATTCAAAGATAATCTTTCTATGAATCGATCCCAGATAACGCTCATATCCGATAGCACCTCCGAACATATTTTGCGCATCACTGGGCAATGCCGGTCCGTAGCTTCCAAGACCTGATGCAGAAAACAACAGACCGACCTGACCCAGAGGACCTCCAGCATTCGAGTTTCGTGCCGCTGAAGTAAACTCGCCAATTCCCCAGAATACATTCATATAAGCATTATCAACCGTATAAGGCGGGGTTAGGTTAAACTGGGAAAGTAGTAGCGCACCTGTTTGCGAAACTGTTGTATCTTTATTTAAAGCAATTGACTGGTTGTAGCTGAATGTTGTATTCAGTACTCCCCATAATTGCTGGTATGAGGAAAAAGCAAAATTTAATCCATTGCTGGGATTGCTATCATTAACATCGTAAACCACGACTAGATCCGCTTCTATCTGGTGTTCTGCATAATTGAAGGTAGAAAATAAACCTATTAACTGGGCTTTGTCATCGCGTATATTATCGCTGCGATTTATAAAATTCCAGCCAAACAAACCTGTAATAGTCGCTTCAGCACTACCAAACAGGTTCAAAGATGTCCGTGTAATACCTATCGAGTCAATGGTATCGTTAATTAATATTCCCGATTGGTAATTAACCGGTTGTCGCCCCAGGGCAAAGTCAAAACTGGCCCAGTTTCCGGTTGGACTTTTCAGCCCAGGAAAAAGACTATCGAAGCGTCCCTCAAAAAACAGGACTTGCACATGACCATTAGTCGCATCAACACCCTCCCCTTTCGGATATATATTGTAACCAGAGAACTGACCGTTATTGTCAAAGGGTGTAAAACCGATTAGCAGACGTTCTGTCGGCGTAAGATTCAAGTTACCATAAATATCCAGCGAGTTAACCCATTCGCTGACCTGCTGGTTTCCATCATCGGAAGTCTGCACTGCTGTGCTATAGGTTCCAAATGGAAAAAACTGTGGCTGCCATACTGCCCCTGTTGGGAGCTCGAATCCTTTACTAATTGGACCACTGCCAAAAAAAGAATCACCAAGATGAAAAAGTGTATCAGGGCGTTCAGGTACTTCTTGTAAAGGAATTGAGCGTGAACTCAACTCTGTATGCTGGATGCGTTCAGGCAATTCAGTTATGTTTTTTAAATCATCTTTAGAGAGTGTTGCTCCGGACTCTGCCAAAGAAATCGCCTTAGGATGGTGTGCTTTTTCATCAGATGCTTTCTGACCTTCGACAAGCAATTTAACCTTAGCTTCTTCCTGGTCAAATTTTCGCTTTGCATCCTGCCCAATGGCATCAATTTTTTTTCTAGCCTTATCAAGATCATTTACAAACTTCGCATTGGCCTTGTTTTTTAATTTCTCTGCTTCGGCTAATTTATTGTTGTACTGAGTCATTGCTTTGCTTTTGATTTTCACAGCATCAGATATCGCAGCATCAAATTCTTCATGTTCAGCATTTTGAACTCTGTTTTTAGCTTTTTGCACTGCTTTTTTCAGGTCAGCATCGGCCTGGCTTTTGAGCGTTGCAACATGCGCCATCTCTTTTTCAAAAGCTTGATGCGCCTGTTCTTTTAGCTGCTGAGCTTCAGCAGCATATTTATGCCAGAAAGTTATAGCTTCATTATTATTTTGTTCCTGAGCATAGCCCTGATCAGGATAGCTAATTATTGTTGCCGAAAACACTAGATTAACAGCAAACATCCCCCTGATTACCGGGTTTTGTATCGTCATACTGTTACCTTGTTTATTTTAAGAGGAATGTAAACATTGGAGTGAACCTAAAAAATTTGTTCCAGATCTAGCAACCAGGACTCTTTATGCAATTGCGGAGGTGAATTCATAATCTGATCTTCAGTTGGCGTCAAATCCAATATGCCAGATTTTTTATCCAGCACAATATTGTGTTCCCACAAGACCATCGCTCCTTTTACTATCCGATCAGCAACTTCCTTAGCGGACAGGCCGTAGTCAAATCCCACACCGCTGACATCCCAGGTCAAATGTACTGGCATCATCTGGGAAATAAATTTAAGGTTAACAGTATAAGGTCCATTCCCGGTCAATGCCTCCGCATCGATTTTGTATTCGCCCCAACGTGTACCACGAGGAGACAGGGACCTGACCAGCTTCCGGGTATCCGGCGGTCTTCCGGTAAGTAAGCTGGACGCGGTATTCGGGCGGATAAATGGAAGTGCTGTCTGAGAATAGTTCACAGTCAGGATTTCAGGACGGTATCCTCCACGGATAGTCAGCCCCAAAAAGTCAGATTCAAGTGAGAGTAAATATGGGTCAGCAGGCACTTCCCAGTTATGCACATAACGGGATAAGAAATCTCGAACATCGCCGTTAGGATCACGATCCCCGGAACGAAATACGACTTTGCCTTCCGCGTCGGCAACAGTCACCTGGACGAATACCAGTCTTTCCGAATCGAAACCGGTCGGCACGTTATGTCCGTCGGTTCCATTTTTTATTTCGACATTAAAGGCTATCTGTTCATCATTATTCTCTTCAACAACAAATTTTCCAAACTGATAACCTCGTCTTAGTAACTGATAACGTGCGACATCAAAATTGGCCATACGTTCAATTTGTAACTGAATAAACTCATGGGCTTTGCGTCTTTTTTCATGACTTTTCCAGGCTTCAGGGAAAGGGTGTCCATCATTATTGACACTTTCAAATACATCAGAACCCCAGCCAGCCTTGTAATCAAAACTAAACCAGTCTTCAAACGATGCAATCTCAGGCCCTTCAGTAGAGTGTGGAAATATCCCCGGGTGTACAATCGGATAATCAGGTCCAGGAAATGAATGATTGGTTATTTTCTGTATCGGCGTGGGTAATCCGCCTATATGCGCCACAGGGCCTTTTGCATAACCGGATTTTATCCCCGGTTTTTTACCCATATGACAATCCTGACAGGTCTCTCCTCGTGCTTTGGCTGGAGAATTCAGAAACTGAGTATACGCTGCCTCCAGGCGAAAACCATTTTGTGAATTCACATCGTGGCACATGGAACAAATTTGAGCATTTGAGAAATATGCTCTTTTATCTGCCTGCGAATGAATGCGTTCACTACCTGGCTTTATGTCCGGAGCAGGAGACACACTGTCATTGTCGATAACTTGTTTAAGAATCTCATTGGAAAGCGGGCCATACATCGGGGCATTAATGGAACCTTGTTCCAGACCAAATCGTCCGCTTACTCGCCCATAAGGTTTTTCAATGCGATGACATACAACACATGTAATGCCCTGTCTTGACACCGCACTACGATTTGCGTTTGCAGTAAATAAAGGCTCTTTAAGAGTCATGCCCACTTCGGTATGGCAACGCACACAAAAATCGCCATTAGTCCCTTTACTACGTTTAATAAAGGTAGCTTGCATCGCATTAAACATGGGACTGATTTGAGCATAAGAATGCGGTGACGCAGACCATTCCTGGTATTCTCTAGGGTGACAGTCTGCACATTGTGACGCTGATGGAAACCGATCGATGACAGCCAAGTCGTAATGCGCCCTGGCACCAAGATCTTTCAATGCATCAGCACTTAATTGATCCAGTTTTTGGCGTTCCTTTTGACCATAGCTATTAACTTCTCGCTGAACTTTTTTAGTTTCTTGTTTAGCATCTTTTACAAGACCTTCAGCATCCGCTTCAAATCTATCCAATGTTGATGAAGAGTTTTTCTCGGTCCCCTTATTTTCAAATCCGAAGGCCACTGAATTGAATAATATCAGCAGCATAAGGATCCTTGAACTTTTCAGAATTAGGTATCCAGGCACAGTAAATCCAGCAAATAATTATGAGGTACTAAAAAACCAAAGCAAATTTTAGGTTTAAAGCTGTTCGCAAACTAAATCAAGTCAAATACCTCCGGCAAAGCCGGAGGCTTGTAATCGTGAACCGCTCGAGGCGGGTTAATTTATTTACCACCTAAAGATGGCAGTGTCTTAAAATAGATCGATATGCGCGCCACTATTTTTCGCGAAAACGGCGACGGGGTCCGCCCGGTTTCCGTAGCGAAAAGCTACGTGGCAACTAATTACCCGGCAGCGCGCGGCATCAATCGTTTTGAAGAGCAAGACTTACCCTTTTATTCTAATATCATTGAACAAACCTCAGAAGCAGAAAAACTCCATCGTGTTTTGATTGAAGAAACGATAGTTAATATATCCAGGAATTTATAAAGCAATATCGCTCAACAATGACGTTTTCTTAATCAGCCTACTATATGTAGGCTATCACTCGATAATATATACACTGTAGAATCGCCTTCCAACAAACCAGCAAGCATAAAAAAGGTGCCCTAAGACACCTCGTTCTATTTGAATCACCAAGAAGTAATGCTTATAGTTTTTCTTTAATACGTGCAGCTCTACCAGACAAGTCACGCAAATAATACAATTTAGCTCTACGCACTGCACCACGACGTTTAACCTGAATATCGCCAACAAGAGGACTGTGTGTTTGAAAAACACGCTCAACACCCACTCCATGAGAAATTTTTCTCACTGTAAACGCCGAGTTTAATCCACGATTACGTTTAGCTATGACTACTCCTTCAAATGCCTGTAATCTTTCGCGCTCGCCTTCCTTTACTTTTACCTGCACAACAACAGTATCGCCAGGGTTAAAAACTGGCATATCTTTTTTCAGCTGTTCTGCTTCTAATTGACTAATAATATTACTCATTACTGCACCTTATTTATTCTTTAATTCAATTTTAAATTCTTCTAACAACGCCTGCTGTTCCGTTGTTAATTCTTTATTCAACAACAAATCTGGTCTTTTCTGCCAGGTTCGCCCTAATGATTGCTGCAACCGCCAGCGTTCAATTCCTTTATGATTACCACTCAACAAAACATCAGGAACTTTTTTTCCTTCAATAACTTCTGGCCGTGTATAGTGAGGACAATCTAATAATCCATACATATGCGAATCCTGCTGTGCAGATTCATCATCACCCAAAACACCAGGCAACAATCTTGACACACCGTCAATGACAACCAACGCTGCTAATTCACCGCCACTAATAACAAAATCACCCAGAGACCACTCTTCCTCGCATTCATCCTCGATAAAGCGCTCATCAATCCCTTCGTAACGCCCTGCGACTAAAATCAATTGATCCAAGGCGACACTTTCGTTCAGAAGCTGCTGAGTTATAGGCCTTCCCTGTGGACTCAAATAAACAACTTTAACGCACCGTGCATCCGCTGAATCTTTAGCGTTATCTATAGCATCTTTTAAGGGTTGATACTTCATGACCATCCCCGGACCACCACCATAAGGCCGGTCATCGACTGTTTTGTGCCTATCCGAAGTATAGTTTCTTGGGTTCCAGACTGATAAGTTAACTATTCCCTGTTTTATCGCACGCCCAGTAACTCCATACATTGCACTATCAAGCATCATTTCCGGGAAAATTGTGATCACATCAAAACGCATTAAAAATCAGCATCCCAGTCGACCACCATCTCACCCGCTACCAGGTCAATATTGATTATAGTCTGTCCTTGTAAGAAAGGAATTAAACGCTCCCTTTCCCCCGAGACAACCACAACATCATTAGCCCCAGTCTCCAGCATCTGCTGGACAACACCGAAATCTATACCTTCGACTGTTTTAACCTGCAATCCAACAAGATCTGCCCAGTAGTACTCACCTTGCCCTGCTTTAGGCAATTGATCAGCATAAATAAAGATTTCCCAGCCATTTAATTGAGCTGCGTCATCCCTTTCATTAATACCTTCCAGACGAGCCACAACTGTTTTGCCATGTCGTCGGCCATCAATCACTTGAACTTCCTTGCTTTCCTTGCCCTTTTTTAAAGTCCAAGGAGAGTAAGTCAGTATATTTTCGCGTGTTTCAGTATATGAATATACTTTTACCCAGCCTCTGACACCAAAAATGCCCGAAACTTTACCAACACAAACAAATTCTTCAGCCAAGCTTATGCTGCAGCTGCTTGCTTTTTAGCATCTTTAATTAATTTAGCAACTCGCTCAGAAGGCTGCGCGCCTTTTGATTGCCAATGCGCTACGCGCTCTTCATCAAGTCTTAATCTTTCCTCTGATCCTTTAGCTAAAGGATTAAAAAAGCCTAAGCGCTCAATATAACGTCCATCACGGCTGTTTCTGCTATCAGTCACAACTACATGATAAAAAGGACGATTTTTTTGCCCACCTCTGGCAAGACGAATAACTACCATCTAACTTCCTCAAAAATTACATTTAACCAAATTTAATCCAACTATTCTACGCGTTTTAATTTTTATGTGAAGCAAAATTCTAAAAAACATAGCAAGTAATCGAAATTTACATTCGCATTCCGCGCATATTACTTTTTAATCCACGCATCATATTTGCCATATTTCCTTTTTTGAAGCGCTTCATCATTTTCTGCATCATTTTAAATTGCTTCAAAACACGATTCACATCTTGCAGCTCTTGCCCACAACCCGAAGCAATACGTTTCTTACGATTACCTTTAATCAAATCAGGATGGCGTTTTTCCTGCTTAGTCATTGAGCGAATAACGGCAATTTGACGCGACAATTCCTTATCATTGACTTTATCCCTCATTTCCTTTGGCACTTCATTAATACCGGGTAATTTATCCATCATTGCACCGACGCCACCCATACCCTGCATTTGCTCTAATTGCTCACCAAAATCGGCAAGATCAAAGGATTTTCCTTTTTGTAACTTTTTAGCTAACTTATCTGCTTTATCTTTATCGACCTTCTGCTCAATGTCCTCAATCAGACTGAGCATATCCCCCATACCCAAAATTCTAGAGGCAACCCGATCTGGATAAAAGGGTTCTAAAGCATCTGTTTTCTCACCGACCCCAACAAACTTAATAGGTTTCCCAGTGATATAGCGAATAGACAGGGCAGCCCCACCACGAGCATCACCATCCGTCTTCGTTAAGATGACTCCGGTTAATGGTAGTGCCTCATCAAACGCTTTGGCCGTATTTGCAGCATCTTGTCCGGTCATGCTATCGACAACAAATAATGTCTCAACCGGATTAATTGCAGCATGCAACTGCTTAATCTCAGTCATCATTTCATCATCGATGTGCAAACGTCCGGCGGTATCGACAATAACGACATCCAGGAATTTCCTTTTTGCCTGCTCAATGGCATTTAGCGCAATTTCGGCTGCGCTTTTCGTTACATCAGTTTCAAAAAAAGTCAGCGATAAATCATCAGCTAGTGTTTCCAGTTGTTTAATCGCAGCTGGACGGTATATGTCCGCACTCACCACCCCAACAGACTTCTTTTTTGTCTCTTGCAGCCAGCGTCCTAATTTAGCAACTGTAGTTGTTTTACCAGCACCTTGTAAACCAGCCATTAGAATAACAGCAGGAGGATTAGCCTTTAAATCCAGCTCCTCGTTTGCCTCCCCCATAATACTAACAAGTTCAGCCTGCACTACCTTAATTAGCGCCTGTCCTGGCGAAAGGCTTGCCTGCACTTCCTGCCCCAAAGCACCTTGTTTTACTTTCTCAATAAATGCAGTAACAACAGGAAGCGCAACATCCGCCTCTAACAATGCCATACGCACTTCACGCATGGCATCTTGAATATTCTCTTCTGTCAATCGGCCCTGGCCACGAAGATTTTTTAGGGTTTTGCCTAAACGGTCGGTTAAATTATCAAACATAATCAGTACTAGATCTCACAAAAAGGCCGGCTAAGACTTATTTAATAACACAAATATATCTCAGCACAGTGTCTAAAATTACTTTAACTCTTAATTATCCTAAATATTTATGCGATGGTAAACAAATAAACTTAGAACTCGATTGAAATACAGTTAATTTTTACAGGAAAAATTACAATATTTATAGATTCTCGCTTTCTCCATAGACTTCAGTGCAACCAAATAGACAGGATAATAAGCTACTGAACTTTCTCAGTTTTTCGGGTGTCATCTGGCCAGCTGGGGTATTTATTAATAGGATTGCCTCATTGCCCCCCAACAAAAAATCGCACAACGCTATGAATTGCTATAGTTTGCTTTTCAAATGCAGAGATCAGTGCACTATTCTTTTATATTTAAAGCGTGTAACTTACGGTATAAATGAGTTCGTTCCACACCGACTGCTGTCGCTAACTTGGCAACGTTTCCCTGATTTTTTTCAAAATGATATTCTAAATATGCTTTTTCAAATTGCTCTCTTGCTTCTTTAAGAGAAAGCTTGAAAAAAATCGGCACACTATCCTGCTGCTCTACCGCAACACTGTCCAACACTGTGCCGAGTGCGGTTTTTACCTCGGCCAGCTCGATATCATCACCAGCACCCAAAATCATTAAGCGCTGTACCAGGTTTTTTAATTCTCGAACATTTCCTGGCCAGATATAATTCCTTAAAAAATTCTGTGCGGACATAGTGAACTTTCTAAATGCCAATTTCTCATGCTGGACAAAATAATCGACATAAAATTGTAACAATGCGGGAATGTCTTCACTGTGCTTGCGTAAAGGCAAGACTTCCATAGTGACTTCATTGAGCAAATAATACAAATCCTGTCGAAAACGCCCTTCTTTTACTTCATTTTCGAGAATTACCCGCGTAGAGACCATCACGCGAACATCTACATGTACCTGCTCAGTTCCTCCCACGCGTAAAAAAGAACGGGACTCGAGAGCACTTAATAGTTTTAACTGAGTCTGGGCATCCATACCTGCTATTTCAGCTAAAAACAAGACACCACCATGTGCTCGCTCCAGCAAACCTGGAAAAACCGCCCCTTCAATCTCTTTACCAAAAAATTCTACCGCTGCGTTTTCCGGTGCGATACTGCCCACAGCAACATCAATAAAAGGACCATTCTTTCGCCCACTGTGCTCGTGCAAAAATCGCGCATACAACTCTTTTCCTACACCACTTTCCCCGACAAACATAACTTTAGTGTCATGCTGAGCAAGGCGTTTTAATTGTTCTTTAATACGCTCTGCAAAGGCACTACGCCCAACAGGCTCATTAACCACAGAAAGCTGTTGCTTTAAACCCGCATTCTCTCTCTGTAACATATGCGCATCAACTGCACGCTCAACGACTAATAGTAAGCGTGCTAATGATAGCGGTTTTTCCAAAAATTCATACGCGCCAAGTTTGGTTGCTTCAACTGCAGTTTCAATTGTACCGTGCCCAGACATCATAATAACTGGTGAAACAAACAACTCATCTTCTCCCCATTCCTTTAACAGCGTAATTCCATCTGTATCTGGCATCCAGATATCCAATAGAATCAAATCTGGCTGATGGCGTAGCTTCAAACGCCTGGCCTCTTCGGCATTCCCTGCCATATATACGATATACCCTTCATCCTGAAGAATTTCCTGAACTAGCTGACGAATATCTGGCTCATCGTCTACCACTAAAATATTTGCTTTATATCCACTCATTGCTGTGTCTCTTCGAATATTGCTGGAAATTGCATAATAAAACCAGCTCCCTGCTTATAATTACTATCCAGACGGATAGTTCCACCATGCTCTTCAATAACTTTCTTCACAATCGCCAAACCTAAACCCGTGCCTTTTCGCTTATTAGTGACATAAGGGTCAAAAATACTTTTTGCCTGGTTTATATCAATACCACTTCCGGTATCGTAAATACCTAACTGCACCATAGTACTATTATATTTTCTGACTGCCTGCAATTTAATAATGATTTTTCCTTTACCATCCATCGCCTCCAGAGCATTTTTAAACATATTATGCAAGACCTGACGTATGCTCACTGCATCCGCTTTAATTAACGGAATACTTTCCCCTAATTGCAATTCAAATTCTATTTCAGGGTTCGCTCCATACAAGATAATAACTTCTTGCACCAAGGCCAGTAAATCAAGATTGGCTGCTTGATTTCTCACTGGTTGCGCATATTCGGAAAAATCATCAACCATATGCTTCATTGCTTCCACTTGCTGGATAATAGTTCCCGTAGAACGACTCAACATCTGTGCATCTTCCTTTTCAAGCTTTGCTGATAGCTTATGTTGCAACCGTTCGGCAGATAATTGTATCGGTGTTAAGGGATTTTTAATTTCATGAGCCAAGCGCCGCGCTACTTCTGACCAGGCTGCATTTTTTTGTGCCTGTATTAAATCTGTTATATCATCAAAAACCAGCACAGCCCCAATATAGCCTCCTTCGGTAGAAAACAGAGGAGTACCCTGGCATAACAATTCCTTTCGTCCATCAGGTCCGTCAACTACGATATTGCGTTGCCAAATATCAAATGATTTTTCTAATAAAGGCTGAACAACGTCAACCAGCGCCATTAAATCAGGTCGCCCCTTTGCTAATTGAATTAAATTCTGCCCATAAAAACGCATAACCTGCACATGCAAAATAATGCTTGCCGCCTGGTTTGCTGTGCGGATATTCAAACTTGAATCAAAACTCAATACCCCTGCTTTTAAGCTGGTTAACAATGTTTCTAAATAAGCTCTTTGGCGTTCAATTTCATAAGTACTTTTTCGCGTCTCATCCTGTGCTCGTGAAATCTGACGCACCATTTCATTAAACGACTCAACCAAAAAGCCTAAATCATCCTGCCGTTTTGCTGGTAATAATTGCTCATAATATCCTGCGGCCACTGCCTGTGTACCACGAACTAAATCACGAATGGGGGCAATAATGCCGCGCACACTAATAAATGCAGCAGAAACAGCAGCCAAAAAACTCATTAACAACACCAGAGACAAAACCAGAGAAAAACTGACCTTTAAAGAATGCCTTAAATAAGTCATTTCCTGAAATCTGACATAGGCAAATTCCACAGAATCGGTTAAATCATTAATACGTTCTGGTACCGGATAAACTATCTGTAAAAAATAGTCTTTTCTCGGTCTAATCGCAACAATGGTTTGCACGACCAACCTGCCATCTACCGAGGCAAGATTAACAAAATCTTCACCTTGCTGTACCTGAAAAAACAAGGAACTAACTGGCAAGCTAGGTAAAATATCACTCTGAGTCAAACCACTAAACGCAATAATTTTGCCTTTTTTGGTCAACAAAGTGACCTCATTTGCAGCCGCTATTTCGCGTAATTGCTCTATCTCCAGACTAATCTCTTGTATAGTCTTATTGCGTAAAGATTCTGTTAAACGTTGCGATTGTTTTAAGTTCCAACGCACCCGCTGCTCCAAAGCCGAGTGACTTAATTCCAGCGCATCTTCCATCGCAGCATCCAGCTCCACATTAAACCAGCTATCAATGCTCTGATGTAAAAATTTCATAGAAAAATAAAACACCGTACCAGCGGGCACTAAAGATAAAACAATAAATAACAAGACGATATTAGTCGTTAAGCGTGAACCTGCTTCACGTTTTTTGAGTCTGCGAGCCAGGGAAAAAATGTTGTAGCCCACTAATGCTAGTAAACATATGGTCCCCACAACATTACTCAAGAGTAGCCAGGAGTACATATCCCCCAGACTTGAGGTATCCTGCAACGCTGAGCTCATTAACTGCAGAGACAGTACAATAAAACTCAGTAGAAACAGAATAGAAACGCTAAATGGAATTTTTATTCGCACCATCTTTTCTCATTTGTCGACAAGTCCCATTGGCTGTCAAAATAAGCGACAGGCCGTAATGGTGCAGGTAGCATTTCTTTATCAAAAGATATATTTAAGACACTGATGACACATTGCTTAGCAACATATCCCGATAGCGGCATTTCCTCTGTTTCAATATGTTGCATAAAGGCAAGCGCTTCTGACAAGCTGTAAAATCGCCTGAATGTTTTTTTGCGCTCATCTTTAACTCGAAAATTATCCAGCAAAGTATAATATGTCAAACTATAGCGATAAGTATGGGCAAACAAAGTTTTGTCCCAAAAACGCTTTTTCTGCTTCAGCTCAATTGATACATCCCAAAATAAGGCAATACCACTATACAGAGCCTCTTCTGCTTCAGGACTCAACTTAAAATCGAGGAGAATACTTAGCTTAGCCTTGTTGTCTATCAAACTTAACTGCGCCTGTTTAATTTTGACAAATTTACCACCTGCATAGCAAACATCCCATCCACTGAGTATGATAACAAGACAACATAACAACAGCGCTTTACTTTTTCTGCAACCGCGCATAATAAAACCCATCCATATATTGGCTGCCAGTTAGTACCTGACGACCAAATGGCCGCTTATTCCCCCAGTCCGCATCTATTAATAATTCCTGTGCATCATCATGCTGTTGCAAAAAATGCTCAATTTGTAACTCATTCTCTTGTTTTAAAATTGAACAAGTTGCATACAACAGTATTCCTCCAGAGGCTAATAAGCGCCAGCTAGCATGCAAAATCTCCTGTTGCAATGCCTGCAACTGAGCAATATCTTCTGCGCGTCGTAATAATTTAATATCCGGATGTCGCCGCACAACCCCTAAAGCAGAACAGGGTGCATCCAGCAAAATACGCTCAAATGCAACACCATCCCACCAGCTATCAGGCTGCGCCGCATCAGCAGCTAACAAATCTGCACTAAGGTGTAATCGAATTAAATTTTCTTCTACTCTTGTCAGGCGCTGCGCATCAATATCAATGGCTAACATGCTTTTTAATTCAGGCTGTAACTCCAGAATATGCGCAGTTTTTCCTCCTGGTGCAGCACAAACATCCAGGACACGATCTCCAACCTGCGCATCTAGAAGTCCCGCCGCTAGTTGCGCAGCCGCATCTTGAACTGAGACCCAGCCTTCAGCAAATTTTGGCAACTTATCAACCATCATTGGCTCAGACAAGATAATAGCTTGCCCTGAACTGGCTAAAGCACTTGCTTCTATCTGCTGTTCAGCCAATAAATTCAAATACGCATCACGCTGACAAAATCGCGTATTTACCCGTAAAGTCATCGGTGCCGTGTGATTATTTGCCTGGAAAATTTGCTTGGCGTCACTACTACCCCAATCCGCTTTAATCGCCTTAATCATCCAGTCGGGATGCGCATAAGCAACATGCTTATCTGCTAAAGCCTCCAATTCATCCTGTTCTCGTAAGTAACGCCTAAGCAATGCATTCAGTAATGACTTTGCCCACTGTTTTCTGTTCATTACCGCCACAGTCTCAGAAACAGCCGCATGATCTTTAACACGCATATATTTCAGCTGATACAAACCTAGTAGTGCCAATGCTTTAATTTGTATATCCTTATCTTTAATTGGCCTGTTGACTAGCTGATTTAAGATGTAATCAAGCCGATAATACTGCCTAACCGTGCCATAACACAAAGCCTGAATAAAGGCTTTTTCCTGTTCATCCTGTACTTCCATCCACGCAGTTTCAAGAGCCGCTGTCATAGACTTGCCTGACAATACTTTCACTAAAACATTTGCTGCAACTAATCGAGAATTCAATTTATCATTCCTTTACTAAGTCCATTTAGCTCAATCGTAAACCAGCTACATGATGTGCATTTAAAAAATCAGCTACCTGTATACGTTTTTTACCCGGCATCTGAATTTCCAGCAAACGCAATACACCTTCCCCGGTTACCACATCAATATGCTTGTCATCATCTAAAATCAAACCAGGTGTTGAATTAACATTGTCATCTACCACTTCTGCCTGCCAAATACGCATTACTTTATCTTGTAACTTTGTCTGTGCAACAGGCCAGGCATTTAATCCTCTTACCTGACGCGCTAAATGAACCGCTGGATGTGTCCAGTCTATTTCCGATTCGCTTTTCTCAAGCTTATGAGCATATGTGACCAAAGCTTCATCTTGTTTTTCAGACCTTAATTGATTCGTTTGCATCAATAACAATGTTTCTCGCAAACCTTCTGCTCCAAGTACCTTCAAGCGATCATGCAATTCACTCGCTGTTTCATGCTCACCAATTTCACAATTTGTCTTATACAACATATCACCGGCATCCAGCTGTTTAACCATGTGCATAATCGTCACGCCAGACTCTTTATCGCCCGCCATAATGGCGCGATTAATAGGCGCAGCGCCGCGCCACCGAGGCAATAACGAGCCATGGATATTAATACAGCCAAGCCTGGGAATATCTAATACTGTCTGAGATAAAATCAGGCCATAGGCTACAACCACCATTAAATCAACATCCAGAGCTTTTAACTGCGCTATATCAGTTTCTTGTTTGAAGTTTAGCGGCTGAAAAACAGGTATTCCCGCACTTAATGCCAAGGCTTTGACCGGACCTGGTAATAACTTCCGGCCTCGCCCGGCTGGTCTATCCGGTTGCGTATATACGGCCATTACTTCATGTTCAGAATTCAGCAGCATTTGCAATGCCGGCACTGCAAAGTGAGGTGTTCCTGCAAAAATAATTTTCATCTGTTTATTTTTCTCTTTTATGCAGTTTATCCATTTTCTTTTTAATTCTTTGACGCTTTAAAGGCGACAAATAATCAACAAAAAGTTTGCCCTGCAAATGGTCCATTTCATGCTGAATACAGACAGCTAATAATCCTCTGGCTTCTATTTCAAATGATTTTCCTTTTTTATCTAATGCAGCCACCTTAACCTCTTCTGCACGCTGCACAGGTTCAAAGATGCCCGGTACCGATAAGCAACCTTCATCTGACTCCTCTTCCCCCATTTGCTCAATAATCTCAGGATTGATTAAACAGATGGGATTATTTTTATCCTCACTTGTATCTATAACAATAATACGTTTATGTATATCTACCTGTGTTGCCGCCAAACCCACACCATGTGCTTCATACATTGTCTCTAACATATCATCAACCAAGCTCTCAATCGCCTTATCAACCACCGCCACAGACTTCGCCACAGTTCGCAAACGCGGGTCAGGAAACTCAAGAATTGATAAAATACTCACTAAACTCTCCAAACTTTAATTATTTATGAGTGGAATTCTATCTGAAATCATCTAAACTTTATACTTAGCAAGCTCAGTGTTACCCATTTCTTTTGTGAAAATCAATCATTCACAACGACACTTAGCCTTTATTTTTTGATTGATTGGAATAAAAGAATGGCTTCTAAAGCAATAATAGGACTTATTTTTACCCTGGTATTTAGTCTTTCCAGCTCGGCTGATGTGGTTAATTCGAACGCCTCACATCCTAGCAGTTATGCCGTTGTTAAAGGTGATCAGCGTGTACTCTACCCGCATATACGAACTTCAGACGAAGAAGTCGCAATCGCAATGATTCCTTTCGAAGCCATCGCACCCTACTTAAACTCCCCTAAAGTCGTTAGTAAAGATGAACTAAATAATGCACCCTATATAGTTGATTTTGCAGGTGAGCATTTAATGGCAGGAGAAGGAGTCAGTATTTATGTACGCACCATTTTAAAGCCCGATTATCTTGCCTATACTACTTATCGACCAGGCAAAACTTATATAGACCCGGAAACTGATGAAATTTTAGGTTATGAAGCCAAGTATATTGCCGACAATGTCATTATGAATCTGGGGGACCCGGCCACTTTGCGTATTACCAATGCGGATAGTGAGGTTCGTCGTGGCGATCGCCTAATGCCTACTTCGGAAGAGGAAGTTGTATTTGATTATTTCCCCAAACCTCCGACCAAATTTATTCAAGGTTCCATTATAAGTGTGCTCAATGGCGTTCAGGAAATTGGTACCTATGACATTATTGTTCTAAGCAAAGGCGCACGCGATGGACTTAAAGTAGCTGATATTCTAACCATCATGCAAAAAGGTAAACTTATTCCCGACCCTTTCTTTAAAATCAAAAATGAACTGGTCAAGTTACCTGACCAAAAAGCTGGTACAGCTATGGTTTTCCGAGTCTTTGAGCGGGTCAGCTATGCATTAGTCATGTATGCTAACAAAAATATACGAGTTTTAGATTTGGTACAAACACCTGAAGAATAATTCCAAGCTGAATACAGAAAAGCACCAAAAATACTGGCTTGCGCTAATGCGCACGCCAGGCATAGGCAGTAAAACCTTTTTAAAATGTCTGGATTTTTGCCCTCCTGAACAACTTTTTAATGAATCACGCGAAACCTTAATCAAATTAGGTCTGCGTCCAGCAACTATCGATGCCATTAAAAATCCCGACTGGAATATTGTCGATCAGGATTTATTATGGCTAGAACAGCAAGGTAATCACCTCCTGCTATTCACAGATACGGACTATCCCAGCCAGCTAAAAGAGATTCCAGACCCGCCACCATTATTATTTGCCCGAGGTGATGTCGATTTAATCCACTTTCCGCAGATAGCCATCGTAGGCAGTCGCAACCCTTCTTCTCTAGGCATACAAATCGCGACTGATTTTGCCAGCAGCCTGGCAAAATCAGGTTTTGCTATTACTAGCGGTTTAGCGCTTGGTATTGATGCCGCAAGTCACCGTGGTGCTTTAGCTGCGCAAGGTAAAACCATCGCAGTAACCGGAACAGGCCTAGACCGAGTTTACCCTGCCACACACAAAGAACTTGCCACTGAGATCGTCAACAATGGTGTACTTATTTCTGAATTTCCACCGGGCACTACAGCGAAAGCAAATCATTTCCCTCGACGTAATCGAATTATTAGTGGCCTATGTGTCGGAATATTAGTGGTAGAAGCTGCAAAGCAAAGTGGCTCATTAATCACAGCCCGTATGGCGCTAGAACAAAATAGAGAGGTTTTTGCTATACCTGGATCTATTTATAATCCGCTGGCACGTGGCTGTAACGCCCTGATTAAAGAAGGTGCTAAACTGGTTGAAACAACACAGGATATATTGGAAGAATTAAGCCATTTTTTTCAACCGCTCACTGCACAAAGTATCAGCGCAAACACAAAAAATCCAAGCAATCTCGATGAACAGCAACAATCCCTGTTGAATTATGTTCAGTATAGCCCCACTTCAATAGATCGGCTAGTCAATGAAACGGGCTTTTCAATAGAAAATATTGCTTCACACTTGCTCATATTAGAATTACAAGGTTATATTATTGCCACAAACGGCAGTACTTACACTCGCTTAAAATAGTCCGCTTTCAAGCTGACCAGCCCACCAAGAGGCCCCTTAATGACTGAAGACATTTTTGATGTATTGATCTATCTATTTGAAAATTATATGGATAGTGAAATTGATATCATTCCCGATACCGATATACTACAAACAGAGCTCAAGGCTGCTGGCTTTAATTCAGGCATTATTTTAAAAGCCTTTGAATGGCTAGATACACTGGCATTACAGGAAGAACCCATCTTCAAATCTGAAAAGAATTTCCGTATTTTTTGTGCTGAAGAATGCCATAAACTGGATATTGAATGCCGTAGCTTTATTCTGTTTTTACAGGATATGAATATACTTAATTCTGTCAGCCGCGAACTTGTGATAGACCGCGCAATGGCCGTAGATAATAAGAATGTTTCTATCGAAGAACTAAAATGGATAGCCTTGATCGTCTTACTAAGCCAGGCAGATGAAGAACTTGCCATCGCGCATATGGAAAACATCATCTATCAGGATACACCGGCTTTTTTAAATTAATACCGCTTAAAAAAGAGAATGAGTAAAAATTTAATCATTGTAGAATCACCAGCAAAGTCGAAAACCATCGAAAAATACTTAGGTAAAGATTTTCAGGTGCTCGCTTCCTATGGACATTTACGCGATCTGGTTCCCAAGGAAGGAGCAGTTGATCCCGATAATGATTTTGCCATGAAATATCAGATTCAAGAGCGCAACCAACGTCATGTACAAGCTATAACCAAAGCACTCAAAGGTGCAGACACCCTTTATCTCGCGACCGATCCTGATAGAGAAGGAGAAGCTATATCCTGGCATTTACTGGAAATTCTTAAGGCTAAAAACCTGTTAAAAAATAAAACCGTTCACCGCGTCGTTTTCCATGAAATTACCAAAAAGGCTGTTACCCATGCGATAGAAAACCCGGGTAAAATTGCAACGACTTTGGTAGATGCACAACAAGCTCGCAGAGCCCTGGATTATCTGGTTGGTTTCAACTTATCCCCTTTATTGTGGAAAAAAATACGTCGAGGACTGTCCGCTGGCCGGGTACAAAGCCCTGCACTACGCATGATCGTTGAACGTGAATTGGAAATTGAAGCCTTCAAAATTCGTGAATACTGGTCGATTACAGCTAAACTTGCTCACGAGAAACAAGCGTTTAAAGCCAAACTCACACACTATAATGGCGAAAAACTAGAGCAATTTAGTATAGAAAATGATACGCACGCGCAAACAGTTCAAAAAGCATTAATTGCCGTAGCTGATGGCAAGTTAAGCGTCTCTAAACTAGAAAAAAAACAACGTAAACGCAACCCGGCTGCACCTTTTATTACTTCGACTTTACAACAAGAGGCGGCACGTAAACTGGGCTTCACCACCAAACGCACCATGATGGTTGCCCAGCAACTTTATGAAGGAATGGATATAGGCGGCGGTGAGGCAGCTGGCTTAATTACCTATATGCGTACTGACTCGGTTAATCTAGCGGAAGAAGCGCTGGAAAATATTCGTCAGCTAATCAGCGAGAAATACGGTGCAGATCAAATACCTGCAGAACCTCGGGTCTTTAAAACCAAGTCTAAAAATGCGCAGGAAGCGCACGAGGCAATCCGTCCGACTTTGGCGCAACAGGTCCCGGCTGACTTAAAAAAGCATTTAACTAGCGATCAGTTTAAGCTATATGACCTCATCTGGAAGCGCACCATTGCCTGCCAAATGATCCATGCAACCATTAATACCGTATCTGTCGACTTACACTGCGGTAGTGATAAAAATATTTTCCGCGCCACTGGCTCGGTTATCGCCAAACCTGGCTTTATGGCTGTGTATCTGGAAGGTAAAGATGACAATAAAGAAGGCGATGATAAAGAAACCTTTTTACCCCCTATGGCAGTGGGTGACACAATCCCCCTAGAAGACATTGTTACCAATCAACATTTTACTGATCCGCCCCCGCGCTACAGTGAAGCAAGTCTGGTTAAATCACTAGAAGAACACGGTATAGGCCGTCCATCAACTTATGCCTCGATTATCTCCACGCTACAAAATCGTGAATATGTAACCCTGGAGAGTAAGCGATTTTACCCGACCGATGTGGGCAGGATTGTTAATAAATTTCTGACCGAGCATTTTACAAAATATGTCGATTATGATTTTACTGCAAATCTGGAAGATAATTTAGATGCAGTTTCGCGTGGAGAAAAAGACTGGATCCCGCTCATGCGAGATTTTTGGATCCCCTTCACCAAACTTATCCATGATAAGGAAGAATCGGTACAGCGTAAAGATGTCACTCAGGAAGCCATTGACGAAAAATGTCCCGAATGCGGCAAACCACTCTCTATCCGTTTAGGCCGCAATGGTCGCTTTATCGGTTGTACCGATTACCCAACCTGTTCCTATACCCGTAACTTAAATGATGACGGTACAGAGTCTAATGCGCCAGAAATTATTGAAGGCAGAAAGTGCCCTGATTGCGGATCTGACCTGGTTTTGAAAACCGGGCGTTATGGTAAATTTATCGGCTGTAGTGCATATCCTAAATGCAAGCATATAGAACCTTTAGAAAAGCCACTGGATACAGGTGTTGAATGTCCTAAATGTAAAAAAGGCACCATCCTCAAGCGAAAATCCCGCAACAACAAAGTATTCTACTCTTGCTCAGGCTACCCAAAATGTGATTACGCACTATGGAATGTCCCTGTAAAAGAACCTTGCCCAACTTGCGACTGGCCTATATTAACGCTTAAAAGCACCAAAAGCCGCGGCCCAGAAAAGGTTTGCCCGCAAAAGGATTGTAAATATGCAACGCCTTATGAAGGTGATCCTGAAGATATTAATGGCCCCACGCAGTAATAACTAAAGGCATTGCCCCAGTCATATGGGGCAAATTACTCTGGTTTAGGAATAAGGATTTAATAAAATCCTCACTCCTTAGCCAACATTAACCTGTCGATGATTAAGGTGCTTTTCGCTACCTTAATCGTTAATCGGTATATGCCAAGTAAAATATTTAAATAATATAATCGAACACGCCCATCGCTTCATCAAGAAAATAATTAAAACGGTACATATGATTCGCGAGGGTCAATGGCCCGCATAATATATTCAAGCTTAAAAATAGTTGATGCTTTTAGCCACATAGCCTATGCATCCCCCCTCTGCCTTATTGCACGCCTAACGCTTTATACACAGCATCTACCGGATCAGAATAAAAACTAATCTGAAATCTCGAGAACAACTCGGCTGGCACGGTAGGTATATCTGAAGCAGAAGCCATCGGCAGCAATACTTTAGTGCCACCGCTATCCATTGCCATTTGTAAAGTACCTGCAAGATCTTCTACAGGATTCACTACGCCTCCTAAGGTCATATTGCCCAATACCACCATTTGCTCCTGTACCGGTTTTTTCATTAATACTGAACAGAAAGCAATAAATGCCGCAAGACTGGTTTGCGTGCTTGCACCTGAGTTATATTACATTTCCCGTATTAATGAACTGAATTTTAATGTACTATAGCTTTCCCAGTTCTCCGTTATCAATCATATTTTTGTGCCAGCCCCTTACTCAGTCGATATTCGAAAAAAAGTGCTCAATGCTATTGAGATAGACAAACAAAGTAAACCTGATATAGCTAAACGTTTCGCTGTTTCTTATTCTTTTGTTTATACCTTATGGCAACATTACCAGGAAACTGGCATGATTGCAGCCAAAAAAGTAGGCGGGCATGTTGCACCAAAAGTAGATGAAGCGGGTGCTCTTGAGATAAAAGAATGGCTAATAAAAAAGCCTGATTTGACACTAAATGATCTTTGTGACCGATATGCTGAACACTTTGGTATTAGCATGGGGAAAAGTTCAATGGATAGAGCTCTTAAGCGTATGAATATTCGATATAAAAAAAAGTCCGTACGATCCAGCTAAATATTGTGACCGAACTAAAAAGCTAAAAATAGACTATTGCACTGAAATCGCCGATATATCGCTCGATAAGCTCATTTTTCTTGATGAAATGGGCGCAGGACTGAATCTCTCACCTCTTTATGGGCGAGCACCGTCAGATCAGCGTGTTTATGATGAAGCGCCGGTTGCTAAAGGGCAGCGTATAAGTATGGTCGGGGCAATGACATCAGCCGGTATGAAAACCGCCTTAAATTTTGAAGGAACCATGACAGGACTTGTATTCCTCTACTTTTTGAAGCATTTTCTTTGCCCCTTACTCGCTGAAGGTGACTATGTTGTGATGGATAATGCCTCAGTTCATAAAGTAGATGAGATTAAGGATCTTATTCAAAAGACAGGAGCAAAGCTTATTTATCTACCGCCTTACTCACCTGACCTTAACCCGATTGAATTAGCATGGAATAAAATTAAACAGTACTTACGCAAACAAAGACCACGAACCGTTGAAGCGTTATATCAAGCTTATGCCGAAGGGTTGAAATGCATCAGTACAGATAATGCTCTAAGCTTTGTTAATCACTCAATGAAGTTCGCTATTTAAGTGGGATATGTAATAAAGCTCAACTATATGCAGATGGAACTCGTATTCAGAAAATTTTGCTATCTGGCTGATGCGGCTCAGGTTACCTTTGAAATAATCAAACCCGACTCTAATTGCTTCTTTAGCAGCCATATTAGAGCCTAATCCAGAAACCGTATGCCTGCCATGCCCTGCCATCATTTGCGTTTCAAAGCGATATAATCCTAATTGTCCTGTTAAATCATTCTTGGTGACCAAATGCACCACGCCAGGGTGCGACATACCTTCAGGAATTAACTTGCTGCCGCCCTGCTCCGGTACATTAACGAAAAACTCTTCTAAAGATTCGTTATCCAAATAACTAAAATGCACATCAAAGAATTCCATCCCACCAAGTTTCTTAAGTTGCTCTTTAATGCGTCGGCGTACTTCCAAGGCATAAATCAAACAATAACGAACATCCTCTTTAGCAAATTGGTTGTTCGGGTGCAAGAGCTTAAGCAATCCTGATACAGTACACCGTACAGCAATCACATCGCGCTGGTTTAGGTTATTGCCTAACTTAAAATATTTATCAATTGCGTCGGCAAAATTACGCTTGCGCATTTCGCGCATATATTCGGCCATATAATCGGTAATCAAGCCAAAGTTATTGGTGAAGAACTCAGAGCGCATTTTCGGGATTTCCCAACCTGGAATATAAGCATGAAAACGATCAAAAAAAGCGGTATCAATCATCTGTTGTGGGAATGGCGCTAATAAATGACTGCTTTTCACTAAGGTTTCGACGCTTTGATTGATATTACCGATAAAGACCATCGAGGCACTGGCTTCAATCGAATCACGCCCTCTGGAAAATGATCCAGATGCCATATAATCTTTCATGATTTGAATGCCATCGTTATCATGAAAATTAATCCCCGCGACTTCATCAAACGCGACGACATCCCATAGCCCCACTAAACCCACTCTGCGACTGGCCATGTTATAAAACAGGTTCGCCACCGTAGTTTGCCCACCAGAGACTAATAAGCTATTGGGTGAGCATTCTTTATAGACATGACTTTTACCGGTACCTCTCGGCCCTAACTCACAGACATTATAATTATTCTCCACAAAGGGGATCATGCGCGCGAGCAAATGCAATTTAGCGCGGGTCTCTAAATTAACCGGTTCCATACCAATAGAACGTAACAATACATCACCCCATTCAGTGGTCGTAAATTGGGCTCTCGCAGTAAATAACTCCTGCATATCCATATTGGGCATCTGAATGGGCTTCAGCGTCGCAATAGAAAACGGTGAGGCCTTCTGTCCTTCTTCAAAGAAATACTGCACAGTGATAATGCACCAGATTCCCCCCGTGAATAACTTCTCGTTTTCCTTAACAATACCTACTGGAACAAAAGCATCCTTTAGCCCCAGGTTAGAAAGGTTCGCTTCATAAATATCCTTGTGTTGATTCAGCTTTACACTGACTTTATCGATCACTTTATAGCTGCCGCGTTCGCGAATCAGTGATTTCACTTTTTCCGCTTCATCAGGGCGCACATAGTTTTCGGCTAATATCTTTTTAACATTTTCCAAGCCTTCATTCACTACTTCGGCATCATCAGAGGCACAGTACATCCCCAATAAATATTCCAACACATAAACAGGGACATTCGCCCCTTCTTTAAGCTGCTTGGTCAGATCCTTTCTGACCACACGCCCTTTAAAGTAGCGATTCAAAAGTGTATCCAAATCTTCGCGTGCCTTATCTTCTATATTGACACCGTCATTGATTAAATCATTCATTAGAAAAAGTCATCCGTAAAGGCTAAATCAATAGTGACGGCATACTGACTATAGCGGGTTTGTGTGATGGTATTTTCTAATACCAGTGTATAGGCCGCATGACGATCAAATTGCGAACCAATCAGTTTTAAACGCGCATCTCGGGTACGCTCATTCATAGAAGTGCTTTGACTGTCAAAATTTAAGGTTTCACGACTGGAAACTTCTTTACCGTCACTATCAATAATAAAAATATCCACTTGCCGCGCGATATGCTGCTCGTCAACCGCATCGGTCTGAATAAAACTGATTTTATCGATATTATTGGCCATTTTAATTGGCTGGCTTTTCACCACAATACCCACAGGCTGTTTCTCATTCTGCACCATCTTCTCACCGCGCAAGGCCGCAATAGAAATCACCGGTACACAAATCTCTTGCAGCATAGCCCCGCCATGCACAAAACGAGAACCACCGATAAAATGAAAGCGTTGTGCGCCTTTAGGAATTAAAAATTCAGTGTCACCGCAGCCATTAGCGGTATCAGCAATCCGCCCTTTCCAGCAGGCTGAGTCAGCACGTAGATGATCGCCAATAATATAGCGTTTCCTGGCTTCTATGGTTCCGCCAGGCTTAAAGTCTAAAACCGTTTTATCGGCTTCAGATAAGGCTGTTTGCTGGAATAGAAATCCATGATCAGCGGTGACTAAAACACGATTACCATTCAAGCGATTAATCACCCGCCCGACCAAGTCTTTTAATTCATTAATAGCATCACGACAGGCCTCAAAGGTTTTTTCTTCCGTCGGTAACTTATCGCCGATGGCATCAATGGTATCGTGATAGATATACACCACTTCGGCATCACGAATCTTCTCACGGCCCTCTTCGTTACTCCAGGCGGACAAGACCTTTGCACTCACCGCCATGCCTTTTACTTTGGTTAAAATCGCATTGCGATTATCCAGACCTTGTGTTGATAAACCATCAGCAAAGACAACGGCACCCTGATCTGTTGCATAAGATAATGTTTTATG
This sequence comes from Methyloprofundus sedimenti, assembly GCF_002072955.1. NCBI lineage: Bacteria > Pseudomonadati > Pseudomonadota > Gammaproteobacteria > Methylococcales > Methylococcaceae > Methyloprofundus > Methyloprofundus sedimenti. The sequence goes on from NZ_LPUF01000002.1 coordinate 267,726, forward strand.
CGGCAATAAGGCTGCCATGCCTAATTGCGTATAACTGGGTAATACACCAAACTGCGTGTTTAACTCAGCTTTAAAGCGTTTTTCACGATTAATACTAAAAACTAATTCATGGGCTACTTCATAACGCAAGGCATCCGAAATAATGACAAATACTCGCTTGAACTGCTTGCTTTTAAGATGAATCGCCACCTGACGATCATAAAACTGGTATTGCTGCGGGACACCGCCTATTTTCCACTCTTCTAAACAGTGTTCATTTTCCAGCAGCCTGTCCCATGCCAGGCCTATTTCATATAAATACCAATGGGTATAAAGATTTTCTATTTCCTCATCGAGCTGGCGTAAAATATCCGCCCCTTTATTGAGTACCGACGCGACATTTTCATTAAATAGACGATACGCCTGATCAAATAAGTAAAGCTCACTCACATAAGCGCTATACATCGCCTTGGCGGAGTCATAATAAAAGCCATCAACATATTGCTGACGTAAATATAATAAGCGCTCAGCCTGACGCAAGGCTTCATAAATCGCTGCGTACTCTTTTCGCGATAAACACCAGTGACTCACCAAACGTCGCGATAAAATACGCTCAAATTGCACACGATCCAAACGCCGACTGACATCCAGTAAATCATTAACCAGACCGCGAATAATTGCCTGTTCAATCACTTCAAAGGTTTCACATTCGACTAACTGGTTGGGGTGGTAATCCCTGCAGCGTGATTGCACCTCTAATTGACCACTGATCTGCCTGGCAATCACATCATGTGCCTTTGCAAAGCTGCGACTATCGCGCCATCCGGTCATAAACGCTAATGCCGTTGCTTTACCTGCGCCCGTCTTTACGACATTATTCAGTAACCAATCCCGATCCGTTGCTTCAATCTGACTCCATAACTCCGTACAGAATAATTTCAAGATGAAATCTGCTAAAGAAGGCTTGCTACTCGCATAACCAAATTGCGCCGCCAATTCATTCCACAAGGACTCAGTTAATTCAAATTTATCTAGCTGATCCATTAAGCCGACAGCATCATTCCCTGAAGGTAAAGCCTCCGCATGATCCTTGACCAGTTGAAATAAAATATCCGTTAACGATGCTGATTCCGCTTTGCTTAACACCGCAATCATCTTACGGTCTAAAGAGGCTTCATCCTCGTTCTCGGTAACAAAACGCTTTAAGGCTGCCATACGCTGTTTATTAGCAAAAAACGACTGACGTTGACGTATATGGCCGCGCAACGCCATTTTAGGAATCCCTAGCTCATTCAATAATATTGAACTCACATCGGCAAAGAATTGCTCACTGTATAAGCGTATATCTAACAGCCAATCCCGATCAGCTTCAGGTTCTGCATAAGGAAAATACAATAAGAAAGGCGTTAGCGGCTCGTCTAATTCCAGACGCTTTTTAGTTTCAAATAAAGATTGCTCGGACATATCCAAAACAGTGACACCTTCAATTATTAGCATCGAGACTGCCTCTTTAAAGCTTTCTTCAGGGTCGTACCAAAATACCAGGCGGCTTTGCTCAAATTTGGCGCGAATGCCTTGCTGTAGTTGTTCTATTTGCATAACTGATACTTCATCCCTATTTAAATAGTCTTGCCTAATTCGGTAGCTAAAGCAGTCAATCGATATTTTTGTAGCCGGCTACTTGGTTTATCCGGAATTGTTCTTTCTATCAGACCTTTTTCAAGTAATTTTTTTATTTGCTTATTAAGCTCACCTGAGACTACTTTTTGATCCAGTTTCTGTGATAACTCTGATTTGCTAAGTTCATTATCAAGCAAAAATACGATAACTTTAGCGGCAAGATTTGACTCTAGCTGTGACTCTAGCTGTGACTCTAGCTGTGATGTTTTCTCAATAGTTTTCTTGTGCTCAAACTGCTGATGAATAGGCAAAGTCGTTAAAAAATAAACATTATGACTATCAGTTTCAAAAACAGGTTTAGGCGAACCATTATTTGCCATAAAACGCCTGATCTTAGGCAAACCAGTTCCTCTACCTTCTATAAGGTTTAATTCCTTCAAGAAATCACCTAAACGGCTATTGCGACAATCTCTGGCAATAATTTTTTTCCCTGTAGCATTTTTTGATCAACGGGCGGTAAAGGACCAGGGAAAGACAATATCTCAATACAGTTATGACGCACATTAATCTCAATAGGGTTTTCCTTATCATAACCTTTATGGAATACCGCATTCGCCACAGCTTCTTCCACCGCTTCAAAGGGAAAATTATAAAAACGTAACGCTATAGAGGTATTCTCTGCATGGCTCTCTTATTTAGTTTTATGTCGGCAACGATAATAATGTCAAACTTTACGGTAAACAGATTCAAATCCCACGTACTCCAAGAGAAACTTTTCAGCACCTTGACACCCCTCTGTTAATGGCAAACGATTAACCCGTTTTCTTAGCTCTCGTTGCTGTTGTTTTGTAAAGCTTGCCATTATTATTTCTCTGGAAACTTACCCGTCACCGCCTTAACATTCGCCAATAAATCGCCAAACTGTTATCGTTCCCACGCTCTGCGTGGGAATGCATCTCAAGACGCTCTGCGTCACGGGATACAAAGGTGTTACCTGGCTTGCTTGCGGAGCCTTCTGCTTCGGGACGCGGAGCGTGGGAACGATAGATTCTATTAACATAAATCACCTTTTAACTGTTTTGTTACCCAACGACCCGACCACGCTCTAAAATCTGATCCAAATGGAAATCACATTGATCATTCCAAAAAACACGCTTATTTTTAAACTGAACAGCATTAAATAAAGCCTTATCATAGAGTGATTTATAACAAGGGATACGCTCTAATTCTGCTTTAACATCAAAATCCACAACAGAATTGTCATCTAAATAAATGCGTAAAATATAATCATTTCTTGGTTCGATATTTATCAGTTTCATTTTATTCTCCTTTTATCGTAAAGGCTCAATACGTAATGGTTCTTCACCTGATATGGCTAACTTCCACTCGACCATCAAAGATTCTTGATGTAATTCAATCCATGCCTGAACTAATCGCGTTTGTTTTCGAGGTAAATTTCCAGCGATGATATCGCCTTCCATAATTGAAAACACAGCCTCATCATCCTGATATTCAGCATGGATAGGCGGCATATTATGTTTCCCCGTATCATAAAAATACATCATGATACGAATGCCATAAAAAATAGAAATAGTAGGCATCACTGACTCCTTTAGTATTAACAATTACCCTAAAATTATTCATCACTTTCCCCCCGTCACCGCTTTAACCTCCGCCAGCAAATCACCAAATTTACCATAATTCACTTTAACGCCATCATCTAAATCCAAACTAATGTGCATATCAGCATAGTGCTTTAATTTATCGTCAAACTCGCTGAGTTCGGTTTGTTTTTTCTCTAAGGCGGTGAGGGATTTTTTAAAGCGATTGCTTTCAGCGGTGGTACTGGCATCTTGCATTTGTTTTTCTAATACCATTGCAGAGGCCTCGTATTTACCTAACAACGGCGTGACGTATTCAGTACGCATTCGGGATAAGGTGCTTTCGTTGTAGCGGTGTAGATAAACCAAACATTCAAAGGCTTTTTGTTTCCCTGAACTAAATAACCAATAAATCGGGCGTTTTTTGTAGGTTTTTAGATGGTCTTTATAAAATTGGCTCGATAAATAACGGCGGATAGTTTCTAGACTGGATTCACTGCTTTTGGCTTTAATGGCATACAGACATAAGCTTTCGGCTACAAAGTCTAGGTTTGTTTGTAGATTGTCTGCTCCCCAAACCACACGGACAAATTCACGGAAGCGGTGGGTGGCATCATCGGCAAACCATTCTTGATCGGTGAGCGGGAGAATGCCGTCGTTATCAGGTTTAAAAGTCTGTTTAATGTATGTAGTGGTCTAATAATCCTGTACTAAACGATAGGAGTTTATAATAACCCCTTAATCAAAGATGCAGACCAATGAGTAAACGAAAAAGTTATACAACAGAATTTAAACATGAAGCGGCCAGTCTGGTATTAGATCAGGCATATTCCATAAATGATGCTTGCGAAGCTATGGGCGTTGGTACTACAGCAATGCGCCGTTGGGTCACTCAATTAAAAGAAGAGCGTCATGGTGTTACGCCAAAAGGAAGCCGAGCGATTACTTCTGATCAGCAAAAGATTCAAGATTTGGAAAGTCAGATAAAGAAACTAAAGAGGGAGAAAGAGATTTTAAAAAAGGCTTCAGCTCTCTTAATATCGGACGTGTATCAATTTTAATGCTAATTGATGAGTTAAGAGAGCAATACAAACAATGCGAATTATTGCAAACATTTGAGATGAGTCGTAGTAGTTACAACTACCACCGTAAGCATGCAAACAAGGCAGATCCTGAGCGAGACAGGTTAAAATCCAAGGTTATTGCGTTACATGAAGCGAGCCGCAGTTCAGCGGGGAGTCGTACCCTTTCTGCTCAATTAAAACAGCAAGGTGAATCTGTTGGACGCTTCAAAACACGGAGTTTAATGCAAGAAGCGGAGCTGACAAGTAAACAGCCAGGCGCACATCGTTACAAGGTGGCTGAAAAGCCATCAAACATAGCGGATAACCACTTAAACCGTGAATTTTCTACCGAACTGGCTAATCAAGTTTGGTGTGGTGATGTCACCTATATTTGGTCGGGTACAGGCTGGATATATTTAGCATTGGTGATTGATTTAAATGCGCGCCGTATCGTGGGGTGGGCTTGCTCAACTAGTCCTGACTCAGTATTGACTACACGAGCGTTAAAATTAGCTTATGCGGCTAGAGGAGAGCCCAAGAACTTGATGTTTCATTCTGATCAGGGGTGCCATTACACCAGTAAGGTATTCCAGCAGCAATTGTCGGAATATGAGATCAAGCAAAGCATGAGTCGGCGTGGTAACTGTTGGGATAATGCACCGATGGAGCGTTGTTTTAGAAGCTTTAAATCTGAATGGATGCCTAAGACTTTTTATTCATCTTATGAACAGGCAGAGAAAGATATTATGCAATACATCAAGTATTACAATAGTTTCCGTGTACATAGTTATAACAATTATTTAACCCCAATCCAAGCGGAGAAAGAAGCCGCTTAAAAAACCGATCGTTATGTACGAATTTACTTGACCACTACAGTAGATATGTTTAATATACAAGGTTGGGTTAGCGGCTTTATCGCGTAACCCAACATTTTCGGCTTCGATGTGTTGGGTTACGCTATCGCTAACCCAACCTACGTCTGCATGATAGATTTTCTCAAAATCAATATTCCCTGCATGAGCATAAATCAGTCCTGCTTTATCCAAACGATACCGCCCCATCATACAGCCGATGGCATAGCTGATAAGCTCTGCGAGGGTGTCGGATTGAAAGCGCTTATTCAGGTCGGCATCTGATAAATTACCGCCATAACGGTATTTTGGATTCACGGTCAGGGTGATTTGTTCCAGCGGTACATCGGGCGTGAGTTCGTCTTGTAAGTCGTAAGCATCGATAAACAAGCGGTTGTTTTCTTCTTCCAGACGTTGCATTTCGGCAATGGTTGCGCGGTTGTGGGTTTGCCATGCCGCAAAAGCCGCCTTAATCGTTCCCACGCTCTGGCGTGGGAACGCATTCGGCAACGCTCCTGCGTTGCGTGACGCTAGAGCGTCACTTACTGCATTCCCACGCTGGAGCGTGGGAACGATAACAAACCACTCACCACTCACTAAAGGATTGCTTTGAAAGTCCCATGAGGTTTCGTAGTTATTCCAATCGTTTTGAGATAATTTTATAAGATCATTACATTCTACTTTAATAACTGAATTAAACGGTAACGCTCTAAAATTACCCACTTTAAAATGAAGGGTTGGGTTGATTATTGGTGTTATAAAATCAACAACGTTTGAATTTAAAAACGATAGTAATTGTGAAAAATCTCTACTCGATTTTAAAAAACCAGATGGACTTGCACTATCAAATAAATGGTTTTTTGGTTTTAATCGAGCTGAAAAACCACCTGATGTTATATCGGACCAAATAGCAGAGTTTTCAGAAAAAGTTGGTTCCCCTTGAATCCCAGAATTAGGCATTGATTTAATTAACTCACCATTATTTTCCCAGTAAATTATAAATTCTTGGTTACCTGCCCATTTTCTATATTCACCACCTTTATGATGAAACACCCAACTAACATCTAATTTATCTAGCATTCCTACTGTTGAGTAATCAACCTCATGCCAAAGTCTTAAAAACTTATCATTATTACCAGTTTTAATTCCTTCAGAAGAAAAAGACTCCGTACCTAGCGAATCAAATTTATCAAACACCGAAAACCAATTATCACTCACCCAATACGCGATCGGACTGCCTGGGATTTTTTTAAAGTCATCTTGCTGAGTTGTACTATAAGCTTGCTCTTTATTGAGTAAGGCTTGCTGTTTCTTTTCTTCATTCCCGTCAATCAAACGAAAAAAAGTCGGTTTATAATCTGCAATATGATTTTTTGCTAAAACAAAGGCGGTGGTCTGTACGACTTCACCCGATATTTGCCCAAATGCCCGCGCTCCTAAATGTGCCATCGTAATAAAGGTATGCTCATCTAAAAGCCATTCTCTGAACTTTTCATAACTGGATAAAAACATCCAGCTTTGCATCGTGACCATCGCCACATAAGTATTTTTCTCACCACTCGTCACTCCCCACTCATCCCTCAAAAACCGTTCCATAAACATCGCAAACAAATCCGATTTACTATCAGGAAACTGTTTTTTAGCAAAGGCTTTTAATTCTGCATTCATGCCTTTACCGCCCATATACGGTGGATTCGCGACCACGACATCATAGGATTGCGCCAAGATTAAGGCTTGTTGCACCAAAGGCATTAAGCATTGATAGCTTTGCTGGGCTAAAAAATCCTGGATATTATCCGCAAGTTTTTCTAAGGCGCGCTCTAAGGTGGGTAGGTATGCGCTTAATGAATCAGGAATTTGAATTAACGAACCTAAACAGTCTGCTTGTGCAAAGGTGTCAATTAATTCCCGGATGATACTGCCTAAACTCTGAATTTCTTCTTGATTATAATGCGCTTGCCAGAGCTGTTGCGCATTGAGCACTAAGGCTTCTGCTTCTAATCCCTTTGAACTTTGCAAGGCCATGATATTTAACTGCACCTCACGGGTAAATATACGCCGATCATCCGCCCGCGCTTTCATCATCAAAGCAAAACCCGATAATTGCGCCGCGCGGTCGTCTATATCCAAACCGTAGAGATTTTTTTCTAAAATCAGCTTGGGAATATCACGCAACCGGTAACCGCGCTCTGCATAGATGGCTTTGAGTAAATCGTAGGCTTCGACCAATATATGCCCTGAACCGCAAGCAGGATCTATTAATGTTAAATCCTCTGGATTTAAAGCAGTGATGAGTGATGAGTGATGAGTGGTGAGTTGACTCTCCTGACTCGCCACTAATCCCTCGTCACTCGCCCCTTGAATATAGTAGTCCATGTCATTTTTCAGCTGTGACTCAGGGTAATGCATTAACCAGTGTCGTCCTAATGAATTTTGCACCAGATATTTAACGATCCAATTCGGCGTAAATAACTGCGTGGCGGCGGGTATATCTTCCGATTTAACCACCTTACCAATCACTTGATCTTTCTTTTCTGAAATATAGAATTGATATAACCAGCCAATCACTTCCACCTGCTCCCAATCTTCCACAGGTATCTCATTCACCAGTCCACGCAAAATAGAATCGGTACGGGTTAGGTTATCAGGTAATAAGAGTTCAGTTTCATCATCAATCGCTTCAAACAGAAACGGCATGGCTTGATGCAAGGCATGGCATTGTCCTAATAATAAAGTCCGATACAAAAGCTCGTCCTGATTACCTGCCAGTTTGAGTTCAATAATCTGATCACGGTTTAAACTTAAATCCTCAGCCACATCTTGAGCATGTTCCAGTATTTCAAAACCGCTATTATTTTCAGGGTGGGATAAAACGCGTAACCCATGATCTAAATAACCATGTAACTCCATGTAACGAATCGCACAAAGACGGTTAAACCATGTATAGGCAACGAGTTCCATTAAGGCTGTAAAACCAGTATTTTCAACCTGTGCAATTAATTTATTACGTGCACCTTTGAGCTTTAAATCAACACTACGTCCCTCAACAGTCAGCACCTGCCCTTCTTCTTTTGCTTCTGCAATATGGCTGGCGAAAATACCAAGTTCATTTGCGCGTTTGCTAACGGCGGTGATAAAAGCGTTCCTGGCCAGGGGGGCGTATTTCTTGATGTGAGTGGTATTCATGAGGCGCTTATCCAGTCCGATAAAAGCATGACATTAAGATTGGATAATGATTTAAATCCCACATCATTGGTTAATAAACAGGTACAAGAATGTATTAAAGCAGTGCTTGCATGAATAGCATCAGGTAGCTTTATACCTGTTTCTGCACGTAGTTTTGCCGCTGCGATAAGAATATCTTCATCTATTGGCATAATGTTCAAGTAATCACCAGGCGTTAGTGCTTCGCGGTAAACAGCAACTAATTCAGGGTGCTGTTTAAAAGGGAAAACCAAACATTCTGCTAAGGTTAATTGACTGGTTATTGCTTTGCATTCACCTTGCACTAGCCCTGTGAATACCTCTGATAATAGACTTGCCCAAGGCTCTGCTCCTTCTAGAGCATAAATAAAAATATTCGTGTCCAGGTAAATATATTGTTGGGCAAGTATTGTTCTCAATCGTCCCATTTATCACGCTCTGCACGAATTAAGCTATCAATTTCAGCCGCATTTTTATAGCACCCTTTAGCCTGACCGATTAAATCAAGTAAATGGCGTTTTGCTGGTTTATCGATGATCTCATCATCTAGCGATAAAATAATGACTTCAGTACGGCGATGCTGTAGTGCCTTAGGAATAGCAATAGTCTCTGGTGTGTCGTTGAACACTAAACGTACATGATTCATGTCTGTATGTAGGTTGTCTTCATTAAAAACAAATATTGGGTAAGTGTATCAATTCTTGACCTAATACGAGGTAAAATTTCTAGCCTTATTATCGTTCCCTCGATCCTGCGTAAGAACTCATAGTCTTTATTTTTTCAAATCAATAACAGTATCTTTAAGCAGGGAATATATCAAACGCTGGTTTGCCTTTTATTGGCCTAAACTGCGACGTACATCCATTAGCGTCATAAATAACTTATTCGGTTCATCTAAAAATGAGCTAAAGCCCATTTTTTCATAGAATTTCGCCACACCTTGTTTGGCATCAACCATAATTAAGGGAAAAGCCACTGTATCACTAGCAGCAAGCAGTTTATGCAAGGCATCAATTAATAACCATTCACCATAACCCTGTTGCGCATAGCGTTTATCAATTGCAAGTCGTGCAATGAGTGCAGTGGCTTGGGCATTCTGGTGTTTCTTTTGTAACTTCTGAGGTAAGGCGCTTAGATTCAATGTAGTCATCGTTAGCGTGTAGTAACCTATGATAAATGTCGTTTGTTGCTGATCTTCCAGGACAAAGGTGCGAGTATTGTCTTTGCTTGATTGCTGCTGTGCCATTAGCCTCAAATAATTATTTAACGGTTCAACTCCACAGTCAAAACGTTTACGGTCATGTTTATTTTTATCCAGAGGGACGGTAATCACGCTTGCGATTTACTCGTATAACGCTCTGCCGCTTGCTGTAAGCGTTGATGTACTTGTGCCGGTGCATCCAAGGCTTTGGCTAATAAAGCGGCATCACGCTGGCTCAGTTTTATGCTTTGTTCGCGCTCGATAATGTCTTGGGCTTTTTCTATCGCCGCACTGAGTACAAATGAGTTAATGCTGGACATACCCGCTAATAAAGCGGCTTTTGAAAGTAAGTTTTGAGTGTCTGCATCAACACGGGCGGTAATGCGGGGTGAAGTTGATGTCATGCGAGTCTCCTGTTTTTATATGTGTCATATTGGCACATTTTATAAAGGAATAGCAAGTATGTATTTTCGTTTATGTGTTAGTTGCAGATTTTTTAACACTTAAATTTATCCTCTATTTTAATCTAACTTTATCACCTGCATTCACCGCCTTAATAAGCTGTTCTCGCAATTTAGCCAGGTATTGTTCCACTTGTTCTTCACTTTCAAGAAATACATGTCCTGCCCCCATCATATTCATAATCGCTGCTGGATTGATCGTTACTGTTCGTTTTGCTTGCGGTGCTGTTATTTTGGCTTTAGCAACCGAGCCGCCTGCTGGAATTTCTGGCTTAACCATGTTGGCTTTGCGCCGCTCCGATTCAATAAATTCATTAATCAATTCAATCGCTGCATCTTCATGCGCCCCGGCTTCCATCTGATCACTAATAATTTGAGCAATAGAGTGGGTTTTATCGATATGCTTTTTACAGTCCTGCAAGGGCAATAAGGCTTTATTTTTTAGCGTATCAGGCGCATTCGCTTCAAGTAATGAGGTCGTGATGCTGTTAATTCGGCTCTCAATACGCGCATATGCATGCGCACGTTTTTCAGCGACTAATTGATCATTAATTTTTTGCACGCTTTCAATTAGTGGCTTGATATGGCGTAATTGTCCATAGGGCTCTGCCATCTCATAAATACGGTCCAGTTCCTTTAATGCCTTTAAAGCTTCTCCCTGTTTTTCGAGTGCTGGACGATTAGCCTGGTGATTATTAAGTGCTTCTGCTAAGGACTGCCATGTGTGGAATTGGCTGTTATAGAACTCGTCCAGATCTTCAAAATCTTCTGCGAATTCCTCCAGGGCATCAGCATCTGCTATCAGGCGTTGAATGAGTTCAAAGCTGTTTCTTTGCTCTAATATTCCCGCCAATAAAACTAAGCCCGATTCTATTTTTTCTTTACCTGGGAAATGCCCAGTTTGAGATTTAATGGCAAAGGATTTAAGTTCCTCTTGCCATTTTTTTAATTCTTGTTGAATCAGTTCTGTCAGTTCTTTTTCGCCTGAGCCTGTAAAGGTTTTTGCGAATAGCGTTTTAACTAACCCAACTGCTTTTTTGAGCTGCCTTTCATCATGTAGTCTTATTTTTTGTATGCGTATTTCGCCGCGTTTACGACTGTTGGTAAACGGTTCATATGCTTTGTTTAAAGCTAACGGCAAGCTTTGCAAGGTAAAACTGATTTTTCCTGCTAACCCTAGTCGGGCGGCTATTAATAATAATTCATCATCTAGCCAGCCATAAGGGCGACGCGTAAAATGACTGACTAAATCGCGTAAATAAAGGGCTTCGTTACGATCCACTTTAAGTGATATGTATTGCTCCACTTCTTTCATCGCTTGTGGATTACATTCCTCTGCGGCAAAGTCCATATTGGTTTGGGCAATATCATCTGCCATTAATACCGCCTGGATTTCTTTTTCTATACTCCCCGTGGTGGGACGTAACAAATTCAGTTTTGCAAAGGTGTTTTCGATCACATAGGTGTAAGCCGCTTCCAAAATAGCTGAGGGTGTTGCTGCTTTTTTGGGTAATTTTGTACCGATGGCAAATAGGTCTGCTTCAATAAATAAACTTTCAAAATCATGTCTTAAGCGTTTTTCTCTTTCCATGTTTTCCATCTGTTTATCGCGCAACAGATGTTCTTGTTCTGGACGTTGACCTGAATTTTGTTTTAAAAAACGGTCTGTCTGAATAAAGGTTGTTAGTTCATCCCATAGGCGTTTGTGTTCGCCTAATTTAATTAAGATGCAACCATCACCGTCTAAGGTATGGTTAATGCAGTGTTGATCATGCGCATAATTTTCATAATGGGCATCGAGTGGGGAGATTAGCTTTAATACCAGATCTTCTAATTTTGATCCGTCTCTTGGATGTCCGTTACAAAAACGACTGACTTTAAAATCCTGTTTATTTACGGGATAACGGAACTGATTTTGACGACGTAAAATATCATCAAAAATGATAGTAGCCAGTTTATTAGAAACTTCTGAAGGCTCTATATCGGTATGCCGTATCTCATTTTCTATTTCTTTTTCTTCATTGGTAAGAAAGACGAACTCATCACCGTTGCGGGCGATTAATAACTGTCGTTCCAGGCGATTTAAACTGTCATCAATTTGTTTTCTTAAATTTATTTTGTCTGCATCTATGCAATCAATAGAAAGCGTGACCAGGTTATCCAGAGTACTTTTGACCGTATCAACATAACGAATCAGAAATAGAGTTTTAAGTATATTGCCGTCAAACTCTGTGAGTGAGTCCAGGTCACAAGCCTGATCTATCGTTCGTTTTACGGCTGGTTCTAAAAAGCTTTCTATAGGACTGTAAAAATTATGGAAAGGGATTAATACGTCTAAAGGACAGTCTTTAACCTGTTTAGCAGCGGATTGGAAAGCATCCAGTAAAGAGCGTTCCCCCATCGCTAAATGTTTGCCTGTTGCGCCTTTGGTTCTTATCGATTCAAATACTTTTTGTACTAATGCGTAATGAAACGGAATGAAGGGGTAGTTATCAATAAAGGAGGGTGCATCAGAAAAGGGTTTTAATTCTGCTGTGGTGGTTTTATCAAAAGATAACTGATTTCTTAAAATATCGCCTTTATCTGCATAGATTTCACCTAGTTCTTTACTTGCTTGTTCCGTTTTGGCCAGTAAACGTTTTTGAATAACTTCTGATGTATTGGAGCTGGAGAGTGAGGGTTTTGTAGCAAAACGGCCTTGAATCTTTGAAAAATCATCGCCGTCACGCTTTTCCATATTGCCAATAGCGGCATCTAAATCAGCTTGTGAGGTAACTACTACCCAAGCCCTTCCACCACAAGTTGTGCCCAGGTCTTCAACTATTGTTTGAAGCTTGAGCATCATTTGGGTATTTTTGCCGATGAACTGACCTACTTCATCAACTAAAAATAAAACATGCCGGCCATTTTTGCTTTCGATATATTCGTTGACCCATTTGCAGAAGTTTTTCACATCGAGTGGAAAATTATTCCCCAGCTCTTCTATTACTTGACGAGCTGATTCTGGGCTTTGTTTGCTGGCTTCTGCAAAAGCTTCTGTGAGTTCATCACGATAAAAATCATAGGCATCTCGGTTGTTTTCCCACGTATCGCCAGTGAGTTCAGCAAATTTATCTTTGAATGCCTGGTATTGTCCTCGCTTATCTAGTTCTCGCTCTAAATGCGCTATATGAGGGAAGTCAGCGCAATAACCGACTCGCTCATTAAATACTTTAAGAAAAACTTTTAAGATGGCATTTTCTGCTTCATCGGTATTAGCCCGTGAATCAATATTAAACAGGATAACATCTGCTTCTTTATTAATCGCACTATGTATATCGCTGATAAGCATTGCATCGGTAATTTTTTCTTTGAAAAACTCGAAGGCTTTACGTGTCTCTCCGTCTTTTTCTACTTCTCTATTTTCAATGAGGTAAGACAGGATTTTTAGGAAATGCGATTTACCCGAACCAAAAAAGCCCTTAATCCATACACCCATTTTAGTGTTAGGATTGAATTTATCATTACATGAAGGCAGATAAGCTTCAAAAAATTCCCTGAAATGTCGGTCTAATTCTTGAGTGACTACATATTCATCCAGTTCAACATAAACACTGTCATTATCCATTTGCTCGGCTTTGACAACACCATTAATATTACGGGTCAGTTGCTTGGTAAAGATTTCTTCGACTATCATAAGGAATAGGATTAGGCGTTATTTAAGGAGCGAGGATTTGCCGTCTTCGGGAACAAGTTTAAAGGCACGATAATAATTACGCGATTCAATCATGCCGAAAGGGTGTAAATCCCGACCACTGTATGAGCCAGGGTAAAACAGAATAAACGGGGTATTGCCCATAACATCTTGCAAGGCACTGAGTAATTCATGTCCGCGCACTAACGGCCAGGCATTACCTAAACCAGATAATAAAAGAAAATCCAGGTTTGATTGATCATTGGCTTTAAAGGCTTGCTCGGCAATAAACTTGGCGACTTTATCCTGGCTTAATGGACCCGCTAAAGTTTTGCGTAAAGCATCGGCACCCACTTGTTTTTCACGCGCAAAAGTGCGCTCTAATAAGCCGCGCGCATTGAGCATATCGGTTAGCGCTTGAAAGATATTGATATGCGCAAAATGATGATTATGTTTACTAAGCTTTTCAGTGAGATGATTAAGATAGTCTCTGACAATTAACTCTGATTTAGGCGGGTAATCAAAAATCCAGAAGCCAACCTCATTACCTAAACCATCGTTTTTAAGAAATTTAGGACATTCGATCCGCTCAAGCACTAAATCCAATCGAGCTTGCAGGGCTTTATCTGTGCGCTGATTCATTATTGGGTACACTCCATGACCGCGATAAGTTCTTGTTTGTTAATTTGACGCAAGGTTGCTATTACTTCAGGCAATAAGTAAACGACCTGTAGTTGCCGTTGACGTGACGAATTAAGATAACCCGCATCGACTAATGCCTTAATGACATTACTACCCATTTTCTTTTGCGTAGCTTCAGAATAATCCGCCAATACAGGAAACACCCGACTGCGATCCTGGATAAAATCACCCCACGCATGCGCTGATATAGCAGGTTTATAGGTACGTTTCGCTTCAGCAAGCCATTCTCGCATAAAATCAGCAATGATGGGGGACTGTACGATAAATCCAGCGAGTAATAATTGCACATAGGCACGATCTGATACATCAAGTAAGGCCTGAGTATAGATATCTCCCATTGCTTTTAAACGCTTACGAATCACGTTAGCAAAGCGTAATGAGGTTTGCGCGGATTTCTTTTGCAGAATATTATCTTTAACAATACGTTGCTTCCATTGCTCTTCAGACAGCTTTTCTAATTGAACAGATGCGATGATGCGAGTCTCGGCGATTAACAGACTGCCGCCGTTTAGGTCGCCTACGTAGTTTTTTAGCTTCACTATATTAAATTAAGGTGGATTCAACTCTGAAGTGCAATTTCAGTATTCAAGCGGCCTCATACTCAATATCTGCAAAAAATACAGCACGAGGAGTTTCGTAGTATAGAATGTTCCGTAGACGATGTTTGAGTTTATTTATCACTTCCACAACCTGTTCATTGGTTACCGCCTTTTGTGTGGTTTATTGCTTGAGAGTGGCATTCATCATGTGGCTCAATTAAGCCAGGAGCCGTTGAGCCGTTCATTTTAGAATACGCGGAAAATAACCCAGGAACGAGGGTTTAACAATACCCAAAAGTATGGAGCGGATGAAACAAGATCAACATTTCACCCGGTTGTGTGCGTGCAATGAGCTGACAAAACGCTTGCTAATCCCCCACAACTATCAGCCACATTGGAATAAATATTTAAATATCGGTATGTTAAAAACATCACCATTCCCGAGGTCTTATATCGTGAATCTATGCTTAACCTACTAGATTCCTGCTAGATTCCTGTTAGAAACATGCAGGAATGACGAAGTATAGCTGAGAGTTGTGGGTAATCAGGAAATGCTTTTAGATATTTCTGGTAATGAGCAATAGAGTTAAACGCCCCGCCTTCGCACGGATCATAAAGCTAATGCCTAACCAGGCTTGACAACGAGACATTATAACTTTTTTGTGTGGTTTTTGGGGATGGGGCAGCTAAGTTATCCATCAGAGCCCCACCCAGTAGATAATAATCAGTCTTTGATACGCTTGGCAATACGTTGGTAAGCGTCTTTCAACTCTTCACCGACAACTTTAGCAGTGCTAATAAATTCATCGGAGGTTTCCACTGAATCATCAGCAATGTCGCCTGCTTTTAGCTTAACTTGCTCCCACATCTTTTCAGCACTGGCAAATTCTTCTTTTGCTTCCATAGACGCTAAATGTAACTTTAAATTTAGCTCATCGCGTTCGACAGCTAATTTTGCCATTAATTTATCAAATTCCTGTTTCATTTTTAAATCTCCTAAAAATAGTGTTAGATTCTATATTTAATTACTTTTCAGGTAAAAAGGCTAATAATTTTTTAACAAAAACATCAATTCTGGATTTTCTTTCCTCCAGGGGAATATCCTTTAAGGTTGCCAGTGCCTGCCCTGCTGTACGCCATGCAAGTTGATTGGTTTTCGGGTTGACTACATCAAAAATCAAAGTACCTTTTTCATAATTATTCTTATCAACATTATGCACCATTAAAGCGGGTACTAAACCATACCTGGTTGCAATTTCTGCGTCGCTCATGTCTGATGCCAGAACTGCAACAAAGCTTATATTGATATCTGCTTGTTCTGCTTCAGCAATAGGCCTATATCCTTTTGCCTGCATCTCCTGCTCGATGCTCTGTTTTATCAGGCTCCACATATCAACATTTTTAATCATCCCGCTGCTGGAATGGCGCGTAAAACCTTTTGACCATTGGTAAGTTGCATTTTCTGGTAAAAGCAACTTAGAATGATAAGCAGTAATAAATGACACTGACATGTCTTCCTTCGGAATATGCTGGGTCGTTGAGCAAGCAACCAGCAAGGTGCTTATTAATATGAAATTTACTAGTATAGAAATTTTTTTATAACACATAAGTCTAAATATTTTTTATAAATACAGGGAAGCCTGTTGAGATTAATATACAACAGGCTACGATACTAAAATCTTTATCAGGTATTATCATGTTCAAAGCTAAACTATTCAATCGATTTCTAACTGCAGGATGGCTTGCCGTATTACTAACCAGCCAACTACCGGCCGCCGAAAAACAACACAGTTTAGACCATATCAAACTTCCCCAAGGCTTTACGATCAGCCTGTTTGCCGATAATGTGCCGAACGCCAGAGCCATGGCTTTAGGTAAAGATGGCACTGTCTTCGTCGGCACGATGAGCAGTGGCAATGTATATGCACTGCAAGACATTGACCAGAACGGCAAGGCCGAGCTACGGCATATTATCGCCTCTGGTTTAAACATACCTAATGGAGTCGCTTATAAAGACGGAACGCTTTATGTGACCGAACTGAACCGTATTATTCGTTTCGACAATATCGATCAACATCTGGATAGTCCGCCTAAGCCTGGCGTCGTTTATAAAGACTTTCCCAATGAAAAAATGCATGGCTGGAAATACTTACGCTTTGGCCCGGATAATAAACTTTATACATCTGTAGGAGCCCCCTGTAATATCTGCCTGCCTACAAAAGATATATTCACTTCCTTAGTGCGCCTAAACACCGATGGCAGTGATATGGAAATATTAGCACGTGGCATTCGTAATACCGTGGGGTTTGATTGGCATCCAATCACTAAAACCTTGTATTTTACGGAAAATGGCCGGGATTGGTTAGGCGATGATATTCCGCCAGATGAACTCAACAAATGGACAAAAAAAGGTCAACATTTTGGTTACCCTTATTGTCATGGCGGTGAACTTCTCGATCCCGAATACGGCCAAGGCAAACAATGTAAATCCTATACGGCTCCCGAATGGAAGTTCAACGCCCATATGGCTCCTCTGGGAATTCATTTTTATCGCGGCGTACAATTCCCCAAAAGCTATCATTTACAGTTGCTGGTTGCTCAGCATGGTTCCTGGAACCGGACAATTCCACATGGCTATCGTATTGCCATGCTCAAACTTAAATGGGGCAAAGTTGTTTCTGAACAGGTCTTTGCTGAGGGATGGCTGGGAGAAAATGGCAAAGCAATTGGCCGACCTGTTGACATACTCGAATTAGTAGATGGTAGTTTACTGGTTTCTGATGACCTTGCAGGCGTTATCTATAGAATTAGCTATGACGGCTAATTCAGACTACTTGATTTCGCGGCAGTACGTTAATAGGTATATTCTTGAGTTTGCATAGCTTTATGCCGCGATTTCAACCTAAATTGCGGTTAAAAGCCTCTATCCATCAAAGCTACAGATAACTTTTAAAAAAGCGGGTCACAAGAGGTTTAAAGGCCTGATAGTGAGATTTGATACTGGCAATAAAACCAGCTTCACCAAAATACTGACTAATTATCTGCTGCATTTTCTGCCTGATTGCCACGATTCTTCTCTTGATATAAACATGAATAGCGGAATTAAGTAATTTATCAATCATGTGCATAATCCATTCATAGACTGTTTTCAGCCAGGAGAATGTCATCAATTGCATTTTAGTTAATTCAAATAGCCAAAAAGTGATTGCTGCAACGGGAATTTTTAATACATAAACGAGAATTCCCAGCGAAAAATAGCCTTCTATAAAGCAAAAGCCTGCCAGCAAGCCCATAGCCTCGGCAAGCAGCAAAATACCTATAAAAACCGACAATAAAAGATAGCGGTTCATCTGCAAAAATGTCTTTTTTAAAGGCTCTAATACAATAAGGCTTTTAAAATATTGATAAATCGGCCTGGCAAAAATATTCCAGAACAACTCTTCAAACAGGATGTAGCCAATCACTAAAATGCTTTCCAGCGTTTTAGCAACAAATGTTTTTGTTTTGTGATTATTTGTATTCATATTGAGTATAAAAAAGGGGCGTGATTATTCACTGATATACGACTCTATAGTATCTAATAGGCGCGCATAAACCTGTGCATCTTGCGTATAAAAAGTATGCGCATCAGTTTCTCTGCGCAGCCAGGTAAATTGACGTTTCGCTAGCTGTCGCGTTGCGATAATGCCCAGTTCCTGCAGTTCTTGTATATTGATTTCGCCTGCTAAATAAGACCATGCCTGCCGGTAGCCTACTGCACGCACCGATGGCATTTGTACCGTTAAATCACCACGCTTATATAAAGCTTCTACTTCTGCAACAAAACCTTGCTCTAACATCAGCTTAAAACGTTGAGCAATTTTCTCATGCAACACGCCACGGTCTTGCGGTGCAATAATCAGTTTAATTTTCTTATACGGTATTTGTTCAGCTTTTGCCTGTGCATGCAACTGCGTCATCGACTTGCCCGTCAGCATCTGTACCTCTAATGCACGTTGCACACGCTGTGGATCGTTTGGGTGTATACGCGCAGCAGCCACCGGATCTACAGCCTGTAATTTAGCATGCATGGCGGCTTTGCCAATTTGTCTGGCTTCCTCGTCCAGTTGTTCGCGCAAAGCGCTATCTGCAGTAGGTAACTCTGCCAGGCCATAATACAAAGCATTAAAATACAGCATGGTGCCGCCAACTAAGAGCGGAATCTTCCCTCTCGCTGTTATATCTGCCATGAGTTGCAATGCACGGGTTCTAAAAGCGCCGGTAGAAAAACTTTCTGCGGGATCTAAAATATCAATTAAATGATGCGGGATTCCAGCTCTTTCTTCCAGAGTTGGTTTTGCAGTTCCGATATCCATACCCTTGAAAACCAGTGCTGAATCGACACTGATAATTTCAGCATTAAGTTGTTGCGCCAGCTTTACTGATAAAGCCGTTTTTCCTGATGCGGTGGGCCCCATCAGGAAAATTGCCGGTGGCAGTACTGTTGTTTTCATGAATGATAATTATAAACTTAGGGACATGCACAAAATAACATATACAACTATGAAACGAAGACTTTAGGAACGGTAAAAGATTTATTCGGGCTACATTTGTTTATAGGATGCGTTGAGGAACGAAACGCACCCTATATATTTTCACCAACTTAATTTCATTGGCAGCATCAACTTTAAATCGTTATGTTTTCAATCAAGATAATTTATTTTTCAAAGACATTGCTTTACGACTTAACTCTTCAAGACTTATATCATCATCCATATTTTGATGCCATTTTGTATAATCAAACGGTTCTCTTTGGATAAGTGCAATAAAACGCTCCATTTCAACATCACCAAGGTATGTTGCAAGGATTTGAACCCCCTTAGACTTTATTTCTGCATCAGAAATCATATTATTACCTCTTTAATGAAGCCAATCGGGTCTATGATTTGGATATTTTTAAAGTACATAGCTTTCTTCAATACACCATCATCAGTTGTTAAAAAGTAATTGGTATTTGCCTTAATAGCACAAGCCAAATGCAGTGAGTCTAGTTTTTTAATTCCATGTTTCATATTCGCTGTCGCTAAATTAAGAATTTCATCGCTTTCTTCAATATCTTCATTTGAGTAAGTTCGCCATTTTATTATTTGTTCTCGCCTTTCTCGAAATGGGTTTTGGCTATTTTCATAATCCACTATATAACCAAACCAGCTCTAATGTACCTGAGCGAATATTTTCCTGTATTCTTAGTTTAGCTTGAGATTCTAATAGAAATCTCAATTGCGACTGATCATCAAATGGCCTATTAAAACAGCAATTGTCTAAATAAATTTTCATACGAAATTCTACGATTCTAGAAATAAACTGGATTTCAACAGCCTCACTATTTAACTTTATGCCGACTTCAATCATTTATCCTAATGCTAACACAAAAATCATCCGTATTTATCTGGTAGATTTTTTTAGTCATATGAATTTTGAGTAAGTGTAATATCAGGAACATCTTCGAACTTTCAGCTCAAAAGTTAAAAGGTAACGTCACCCTTAATTATTTCAATATTGTGCTCCTCCTGAGCTCCAAGGTCACTTGCTCATTCTACTGCCCGCGCAAAAACAACTTATCCAATTCTTTTTTACTCAATTCCACCCACGTTGGACGACCATGATTACATTGGCCACTGCGCTCGGTTTTTTCCATTTCTCTGAGCAAGGCATTCATTTCCGGGACACTCAAACGACGATTTGCGCGCACCGATCCATGACAGGCAATGCTGGATAGAATTTCATTAGACTGCTCTTCTATCCTTTGACTCATACCATGTTCAATAATATCTGCCAGTACATCTTTGATCAATACAGTGATATCTACGCCTGATAATAATGCAGGAATGGCCCTTACGACAATAATTTCTTCGCCCATGCGATTTAATTCAAAACCAAGGCTCATAAAAAAAGCCTGCTGATCATCTGCCAGATCTGCCTCACGACTACTGACTTGTATTTGCACTGGCAACAATAAAGGCTGTGATGGCACTGCGCCTTGATGGTACTGACTTTTAAATTGCTCATAAGTCACGCGTTCATGTGCCGCATGCGCATCAACCAGAATAATACCATTTTGGGTTTCCGATAAAATATACACATCATGCAAATGTGCCACCGCATAACCTAATGCGGGTGCCGTTTCTGATTTTGGCAACTCTGCAACGCGCGGCTCTTGTACCTCAGCCACTTTGCCAGGAGCAACCAACCTGGTATATGCGTCAATCTGGGCATCCACATTTAAAGGCAATGAAGATTGGCGAGGCGCAGCGGCAGGCTGATAATTCTGCCGGATTACCGGTCTGCTCACGTTTGCAGGCAAAGGCTGAAAGTCAGCTACCTGTTGCACATCCGGACGGCTGACCTCAACAGCGGATGCTTCTTCTATCTCTTGCGTTTGCGGGCGCACATCCGCCAGGCAACGATGTAATGCCTTGTACAAGAAATCATGCACACTACGCCCTTCACGAAAACGCACCTCTAATTTTTGCGGATGTGCATTCACATCCACCAGGCCCGGGTCCAGCACTAAATATAAAACATACACGGGATGCCGCCCGTGATACAACACATCCTGGTATGCCTGTTTAATAGCATGAGTCACCAGTCGGTCTTTAATCAATCTACCATTCACATAAAAATACTGCATATCTTGCTGGCTACGGGAAAAAGTCGGCAAACTCACCCAGCCATATAAATGCATACCGGAAGCATTAAAATCTATCGCCACAGAGTTTTCTAAAAAAGCCGCACCAAAAATGTGTGCGACACGCTGCTCTTGCTCTGCTGGCGTTACTGCTTTTTTAAAATTAAAAACCTCGCGCTGGTTATGCTTCAGTTCAAACGCAATATCAAATCGACTTAATGCCATACGTTTAAATAAGGTATCGATATGCGTAAATTCTGTTTTTTCTGCCTTTAAAAACTTACGCCTTGCAGGCGTGTTATAGAACAAATCACAGACCTCAATGGTCGTTCCTAAAGGGTGTGGATCGGGCTGTGGATCAAGTTCTTGTTCAGAACCATCGGCTTGAACCCGCCATGCACAATCAGCATCAGCCACACGTGAAATAAGGCTTAGGCGGGATACCGAACTAATACTCGGCAGTGCCTCGCCACGAAAACCCATGGTTGCAACTTGCTCCAGATCCTGCAAAGACTGGATCTTGCTGGTTGCATGACGGGACAAGGCCAAAGGCAAATCATCCTTGTCTATGCCACAGCCGTTATCCCTGATTTTAATAAGTCGGGCCCCTCCTTGCTCAATTTCAACACTTACTTGACTAGCACCGGCATCAAAGCAGTTTTCCACTAATTCTTTAACCACCGATGACGGCCGCTCGACCACCTCACCAGCGGCAATCTGATTAACTAATTGGGGCGGTAATGCATGAATGCGCATAAGTAATAACTCAATAATTAAAAGATAGACTGCATAGTGCGTAGCTTTGGCCCGCCTTTATCGACTTTTTCAGCACCGGCGGATAAAGCCTTAACCTATCTACAGTTTTATAAACAACCTGATATCAAGTGCAAACAAAGTTAAGCACTGTTATCCTGATCAATCAAATCCAGAAACAATTGTTCTAAACGATTCGATCCATTTTTCAAACTGGTCACTTCAATTTGTTGCGCTGATAAGCCTTGAAACAACTTGTTCAGGCCTAAAGCCTTAGGAACAGAAACACTTAATTTCCGGGCATTAATCAAATCGATTTTATAGCCTGGTATATTGACTATTTTTTGCAGCGGGGATTTTACATCACAGATAAAATGTTCTTCATCCAGGCGTGCCAGCAAACTTTGCATATCCGTATGCTCAACAATTTCACCCTGATTAATAATGGCGATATTACGGCATAAACTTTCTGCTTCTTCCAGATAATGCGTGGTTAAAATAATCGTTGTTCCTTGCGCATTGACCTGTTTCATAGTCTCCCACATCGAACGCCGAATCTCTATATCCACGCCAGCAGTCGGCTCATCTAAAATCAATAATTTAGGTTGATGTACCATGGCACGCGCAATCATTACCCGGCGTTTCATACCGCCCGATAAACGCCGGGACACTATATTCCGCTGATCCCATAAATGCATTAACCTCAGATAACGTTCGGTTTGCTTCGCTGCCTCTTTTCTCGACATGCCATAATAACCCGCCTGAGTCATAACAATATCACGCGCTGTCTCAAACTGGTTAAAATTAACTTCCTGTGGCACTAAGCCTAAATAGCTTTTTGCCAATTGCTTATTAAGTTTTAAATCAGCATCAAAAATCTGCACCTCGCCGCTACTGGCATTAACCAATGAACTAATAATGCCAATAGTGGTCGACTTACCCGCACCATTAGGCCCTAATAGCGCAAAAAAATCGCCCTCTTCCACATCCAGATCAATTCCCTTTAAAGCGACCAGACCATTAGCATAGATTTTTTTTAAATTACGAATAGATAAAGCTTTCATTAATATTATTTAGCCCTTCAAAAACAGATTGCTAAGCAGAATATGATTGATGCAGCGATCAGGCCCCCAAAACAGGTTGAATGACCCCGAAAGCAATATAAGTCTCTGAATCAGAAACCGCCTTTGTTATAATCTTTGTCAATACTTAACGAAGTCCGTTAAATGCGTTACATTATGCAAAAAATTCAACAAATTTTAGCAGAAAATCTACCGACACTATAAACAAATGACTCAGACTACTGAACAGGAACAATCTCCCGAACTCGTTGCAGCTGTTGATTTAGGCTCAAATAGTTTTCACATGATTGTTTGTAGCGTACATGAAGGGCAACTCAAAACTCTAGACCGCTTAAGAGAAATGGTCAGACTTGCATCTGGTTTAAACAATAAAAACATTCTTGATGAAGACACCCAGCAGAGAGCGCTCGCCTGTTTAGAAAGATTTGGACAGCGTATACAGAATTTCCCCGAAAGTAACGTGCGCATAGTCGGAACCAATACTTTACGTACTGCTAAAAATGCCAGGCAATTTTTACAAAAGGCAGAGCTGGCCATAGGTTACCCGATTCATATAATCTCGGGAATTGAAGAAGCGCGTCTTATATATCAAGGCGTAGCCCATAGCCTGCAAAGTAATGCCAGCCGTCGCCTGGTTATGGATATTGGCGGAGGCAGCACCGAATATATTATCGGTACCAATTCAGACCCGGCGCAAAAAGAAAGCCTGAGTATGGGGTGCGTTACCGTCAGTAACCGTTTTTTTATGGATGGCGCAATCAGCCCGCAGCGATTCCAGCAAGCAACGATCTTTGTCAACCAGCAACTGCACACTTATAAAAAACTGTTTACCCATAATCAATGGGATGAAGCCATCGGCGCATCGGGTAGTATAAGAGCTATCCGCAAGGTACTGCTAGCCACTGAATGGAGTCCGGGGGGAATTACACTGGAAGGTCTTGAAAAGCTTAAACAGCATGCGCTGAACTGTAAACATGTCTCTGAACTGAACATACCTGATCTCAACCCGGAAAGGCTACCTGTCTTTATGGGTGGTCTGGCGATATTGTATACGACATTCAAAACGCTGGATATAGACAAAATGAGTGTCTCGGATGGCGCATTACGTGAAGGTCTGATTTACGATTACCTGGGACGGATGTTTAATCATGATGTACGTTCAGATACTGTACATTTTCTAGCTGAACATTACCACACCGATACCCAGCAATCGGCCTTGATCAAAACGACAATCGACTCTATATTACAACAGGTCAGCCCTTTTCTCGGAGCGCAAGCCCGGATCATAGGCCAATATCTAAACTGGGCGGCAGAACTCCATGAAATAGGCCGAAATATAGCGCATAGCCAATATCATAAACACGGTGCCTATATTATTAAACATGGTGATTTGGCCGGCTTTTCTCAACAAGATCAAAACCTGTTGTCGACACTGGTTCTAGCCCATCGACGCAAAATACCTTTAAAAAAGATAAAAGAACTTCCCCCTCCATGGAATAAGGTTGCTATCTATATGGTTATAATCCTAAGGCTTGCCGTTATATTACAGAGAAACCGTAATAGCGCAGCTACCCCGGAATTTAAAGTCACGCTAGAACAAAATGCGTTAAGCATCCAGTTTCCAGACAACTGGCTGGAAAATGCTCCCTTAACACAGGCCGATCTAATGCTGGAAGAAGCTTATTTGGCAAAAGCCAAATTTAGCTTGCAAGCCCGATAATTCTAGTGTTTATTCTATTGCGAGCAATCTTATATTGCATAGGTATACCTGCCGTTATTGTTGCCATATTAGTCATCTTTAGTACCAGCAATAAAGACCTTACACTGCCTGAATGGGAACTGACCAGCGCGGATATTCAACGCGCTAAAAGTATCTTGCATGCTAATCAAAACGACTTGGACAAACCGCTTAGCATGTACTTGACAGAACGCGACCTGAATATCGCCAGTGCCTATTTACTTAATGTCTATACGGGTACTCAGTCACAAATCAAACTACACGAAAATTATATTTTATTTATCCTGCGCTTTACCTTGCCAGAAAATATTTTTGGACGCTACCTCGACATCCAGTTCCAATTACACACACCAGATACGCGGCCACCGGAAATAAGCAAACTTCGGGTAGGGAAAATCATTATACCTGATGCCTACGCTGGTTTATTAATAGATACCGCCATTGAGCACACGCGTGTAAACAAATATTTGCAATTAATCCGCCAAGACTTAAAAGTCTTTCGTATACAGGATAATCAACTGCATTTAGTATATCAATCTCCAACCACTGCGAGCAGCAATATACAGCAGTTAATGACACCGAAAGATAATAACCAGGCGCAGGACCAATACCAGCAAAAACTGGATCAAGCAATACGCGAACATGACCCTGATTGGCGCTTATCGCTAAGTGATGTACTACGCCCCTTATTTGAGTTAGCTCGGCAACGCTCAACAGCAAAGAACGCCATAGAGGAA
The DNA here is from genome assembly GCF_002072955.1 of Methyloprofundus sedimenti. Classification (NCBI taxonomy): domain Bacteria; kingdom Pseudomonadati; phylum Pseudomonadota; class Gammaproteobacteria; order Methylococcales; family Methylococcaceae; genus Methyloprofundus; species Methyloprofundus sedimenti. The sequence continues at coordinate 293,598 of NZ_LPUF01000002.1, forward strand.
AATCGTCTAGCTATCATTGTCGCCAATCGCTATGTTAATAATTACCCGAACGCCGGTGCGCACGGACAAAATAATCCAAACCCCAAGTATTCAGTATTTTTATATAAACGCATCGATATGGCACAGCATTTTATGTGGTCCGCTACATTTTCAGCAATGGGAAATAGTCATTTAGCAGACATGCTTGGTATAGAAAAAGAACTGAGTGATGCCAAAAAAGGCAGCGGCTTTAGCTTTATCGACCTCGCCGCTGATCGGGCAGGTATGAAATTTGGCAAACAAGCCACTGCAAGCCCTGAGCAAGCCCTGCAGATGCAAGAAAAAATGGCTAATATAGAGAATTACCAGGCCTTTATGCCGGATATTAGAGACCTGCCTGAAAGCCTTAGTTCACAGACATTTACAGCACAATATCAATCTATCCAAAGCGCTGAATATCAACGTGTATTGGATGACATAGACCGGCGTATTGCCGAATGTGACATATATAAGGCAGCCGCGCAATAAATAACCTACCCCAGAGTACGCAGGATTTTTGTTTGTCTTCAATGCATAGAAATAGGCACATAGCTGGCTACGTAACTATTTTTACAACGCAGAAGACGGACAAAAAGACCAGCAAGATGGGTGAGGGATTTGTTGCGGGTTGCCTACGCCCGCTCCTGCAATTGATGCAAAATAAACATACCAGATAAACCATGCCTTATATTTGCCCTATTTGCCAAAATCCACTTATGCAACAGCTGTCTTCCAAGAGCTACTATTGCCCCAAAAATCATCATTTTGACCTGGCAAAAGAAGGCTACCTGAACCTGTTACCTGCCCAACATAAAAAATCAAAAGAACCTGGCGACAGTCGCGCGATGATGCACGCCCGGCGTAATTTCCTCGAAGCAGGATTTTATCAGCCAATGGCAGAAGCACTGGCCAATATCATCAACACCCACCAACCAACAGCCAAGCCTATGCATATTCTGGATGTCGGTTGTGGCGAAGGTTACTATTGCAGGCAAATTGAAGCCTTTGCAGATCACCCGGAAAGTCTTGATTTACACGGCTTGGACATAGCCAAAAATGCTATCTTTGCAGCCGCAAAAAAACAGCAAAATGCTCGTTTTGTCGTTGCCAGCAGCAAAAGTATGCCCTATGCGGACCAGTATTTTGATTTATTGCTCAAAGTGTATGCACCTGCAAATGAACTAGAAATTAGCCGGTTGATTAAGGCTGGCGGCTTATTATTGATCGTAACTCCAGGCCCAAGACACTTATGGCAACTAAAAGAATTCATCTACCATGACGTCAAGGATCATGCTGTAGACGTTCCTCTTCCAGCAGATTTTACACAAATAGAAAGCCAGAGAATCAGCTTTAAAATACACCCCGACAAGGATCAGCGCATGGCATTATTACAAATGACTCCCTTTGCCTGGCGTGCCAATGCGGAAATACAAAATAATATACAACGCAGCAAGCATCTGGAAATTGAAACAGATTTTATCTTGACACTGGCAGTGCGGAGCTAGACACCGGCGACTTTGAGCCATGCTTAATGGTTTGTATTAAATGCTCTTGGTCACAGCGCATAAAAAACGTACAAATGCTAATAAACTTTTGCAAATGCACTGGATAAATTTGTGTTAAATCGGTGCATGGCCTAGTCCTGCGCCCAAGCTTATTACTAAAATACAAAGCCCATTCTGAAAGCCAGCAAGTTCTTTGCTTCTGCAATTTTCCGGATCATAGGGTCGCAACATCGTAGTGTGATGCTACGGCCAGTACTTTATCAGGCCTGCTCGCCAGTATATACTTCGCGCGGTCACATCTGTAGTAAACAAAACGGCAGACTCCAGCGCAGAAATACTTTGCGTCATGCATAAACAACAAAGCAATAAAAACCTAATATGCAATTTCGTATCCTATGTTTGTCTTGTACAATAAGCACTAACTATAATTTAATTTGACCGGTAAGAGAACACTTGTGAGCGAACATAAAGCAGAGAGTTTAAACTATAAAAGTGCAGGCGTAGACATAGAAGCAGGCAACACGCTTGTTGAACGCATTAAACCGATTGCTGCCAGAACCCGGACGGCAGGCGTCATGTCTGGCTTAGGCGGGTTTGGATCGATGTTTGAACTGCCGTTGGATCGCTATAAGCATCCTGTCCTGGTATCAGGCACTGACGGCGTGGGCACAAAATTAAAACTTGCGATTGATTTAAACCAGCACAATACGGTCGGCATAGACCTGGTTGGCATGTGTGTTAATGACATTATTGTGCAAGGTGCCGAGTCACTTTTTTTTCTGGATTATTTTGCTACCGGTAAATTAGATGTCGATACCGCTACCTCAGTTATTGAAGGGATAGGTAAAGGTTGCGAACTCGCAGGCGCTGCATTAGTCGGAGGTGAAACAGCCGAAATGCCAGGCATGTATGCCGATGGCGAATATGATCTTGCGGGTTTCTGTGTCGGTATTGTCGAAAAAGAAGCGATTATTGATGGCAGCAAAGTATCCGCTGGCGATAGCCTGATTGGCATAGCCTCTTCAGGACCGCACTCGAATGGTTACTCCTTGATTCGTAAAATTATTGAACGTAGCAATATCCCGCTAACTGAAACACTCGAAGGCAGGCCACTTGCCGAGCATTTACTTGAACCAACACGGATTTACGTTAAGCCACTACTGCAATTAATTAGCCAGCTTCCTGTGCATGCAATGGCACATATTACCGGGGGCGGCATTACCGAGAATCTGCCTCGCGTGCTGCCAGAAGGCTTAAGCGCCAGCATAGACCTTAATTCCTGGACGCAGCCGGCTATTTTCCAATGGCTGCAAGAGCAAGGCAATGTGACTCAGGCCAATATGCTGACGACCTTTAACTGTGGTATCGGCATGATAGTTTGTATCGCCCCGGAACATGAAGCCGCAGCTATAAGTATATTAAATGAATTAGGCGAGCAAGCCTTTGCTATTGGGAAAATTACGCATACACCCAATAAAAAACAAGTCGATTATTACACCGCGTAGTAAGGACTTCACCCCCGCGTTTTCTGCAGAACGCAAATGCTAATGATCACAATTTCAGTGTTTTTCCAAGCAATCTGAAGTCAGTGTTAAGAGATGTTTATCATTTGGAGGGGATTGGTTTTTCAAATATCTAGCCTTATATTATATATAGCCCGTTTTATAGAAAACAAATAACCCACAGGTCATTATGAATAAATTATCCAGCTTCTTTTTAACAATTTTGATAACTGCTACCTTAAGCTTTGCCGGAATTTCGGATGCAGAAGCCAAACGTTTTGGTGGTGCCAGCTCATTTGGCAGTTCGTCAAAATACAGCAGGTCTTATGCACGCAAATCGAGCCCCGCACAGAAAACGCCGAGTCAGCAACAAGCCTACAACAAAAATCAGTCTGCCCGCCAGACCATGTCTAAACGCGGCGGCTTAATGGGCTTACTGGGTGGCCTGGCGCTAGGCGGGCTGCTTGGCTCACTGTTTTTTGGTGGCGCTTTTGAAAACTTTAATTTTATGGATATTCTGATTTTTGGCGGTATTGCCTATTTATTATTCAGATTATTTGCCGCTAAAGCAGGAAAATCGACAACTAGCGCAGCTTATAATCGTAATAGCTATGATCGCAGCACACACGCTGAACCGCTGAGCAGCAATTATCAGCGCTCAAATAGTACAGCCCCCAATCCGGCAGCGTTTGACACCGACATATTCTCACGCAAGAGCCAGCAAACTCATTTTGATGCTGCTAACAATGACACAGAAGAGAAGCTGATTGAAGATGCAATTGTATTACCTAAGGATTTCGATGAGCAGGAATTTCTGAATGGAGCGAAAGGTGCTTTTAAAATGCTGCAAACAGCCTGGGATAAAAGAGATTTAGCTGAAATTCGCAGCCTGACTACCGACAAAGTCTTTGCTGAAATACAGTCGCAACTGCAAGGGTCAAACACTGAGAATCATACCGATGTATTAAAAGTAGAGGCCGAGTTACTGGAAATCAGAGAGATAGGTAATGATCTGGAGGCCGTTGTTTTATTCGATACGCTTATGCGCGAGGACCTTAGCGCACATGCAGAACAGGTGCGTGAAGTCTGGACTTTTATCAAGCCCAAAAACAGTATGCAGGCAAAATGGTATCTGGATGGTTTACAGCAACTTGCAGATTAAGTCTTAGCTGTCATACTCTAAATAAGCCTGCTGTTTTCTGACAATCAGCGGGCTTAAGCCTCAGGCTACCCAATGTTTTGAAAACATATTCATCATCTTGCCCCTCTCTTCTATGAAACAAAAAATACGCGAATTTATTTTTAACGAACTTATATTTGTCGCAGAGCCTGAAAAATTTTCAGATGATGATGACTTACTGGATGCTGGTCTGGACAGCATGGGCATCATGCGCCTGATTATGCACATAGAAGAGCAGTTTTCAGTCACGCTGCCCGATTCTGAAATTGACCCGGATAACGTCAACTCTTTCAATGCCCTGGAACAATGGATATTGCAACATAAAGCATGAAAACAACGGGCGCAAGCGAAGACATTATTCAAATACTCAATCCAGCCGATTGCTTTACTTTGGCAATGGATGAAGAAATACGCAAAGAACAGATGCCTGGCAGTCTTTGTGGCTTTGCCCTGGAGCTTGCCCACACACTGGATATTAAAGCATTAGAACAGCGTATCGATGAATTTGGCGATCGCTTTCCGCTGGCTTTTGCCAGCCTACAGCAACGCGGTAAACGTTTTTTCTGGTGTACACGTGAGCAACGCCACCCGCTTTTTTATCAGCACACTGATGTCAATCATGCCGATGAAGACACATTCCATAAAGATACTGTTGTAAAACTGCTCAATCACAAACAACAACGCGAAACACTTCCGCCACTGGAATTCCATCTGATTTACAGCGCCTCAAAAAACACTTTTTTAATGCGCTGGATACACCCTTTCTGCGATGCCCGCGGTGCTGATTTAATTTTAAAGTATCTTTGCACTGAATCTTTAGAAGCCCGCAATCACTTTGACCTCCCCAAACTTGAACCTCTGGTCAGTATTCAATTAGCTAAATACAAATGGTGGCAAAAAATTGGCTTTTTTTTAAAAGCTAAACGCTATATTGCTAAATTAGACAGCTTACAAAGCATTATCCATGCAGATACCAGCCTGGCACCCAGGCAATTAAATTTTAATACTTACACGCTCAGCCTGGAACACACCCGGACGATCAATACCCTTGCCCGCCAGCAAGTCGGCTTAACCGGCACTAGCTTATATTATGCCGGCTGTTTTATGCGCGCATTGCACAAGATGAACCCTGAACAGCCGGGCGAAGCATACTGCACGCCGTATGCCTTTAATTTACGTAAAAACAAAGCTCTAAGCCCCTTATTAAGCAATCATGTCGCCCCTTTATTTGCCCAGGCTCCGAAAGCTTTACTGCATGATAAAGCCGCGCTATTTCAGCATCTAAAACAGCAAAACTCACAGGCTATGCGCGAAAAACTCGATTATGCGTTTCTGCCAGTGATGTGGGCCGCCAGCTGGTTATCTTTAGAGCAACACGGCGAAAAACTGCGTAAATCGGTATACACCGGTGCTGAGCGTAACTCATTCTGGTTTTCTGATATAGGCCATGTTGATTTATCTAACAGTGCTTTTTTTGGCAGCGATATTACAAAAATATACCATCTGTGCCAGATTTCCAGCCCACCCGCCCTCGCCTTTTTAAGCTGCCAGTTTAATAAACAACTGACCTTTAGCTATAATTTTATTGAGCCATTATTCACCCAAGCATGGATAGAGCGTTTGCATAAAAATATGCTGGAAGAGTTATTGACTCCGTAGCTTTCACTTCATCCCGTAGCTCTTATGTAGCTCGTGGAATACGGAAAAACGGCATTTTACATTAACCAGGATTACAGGTCTGAATGTTATTTCCATCCGTTTATCTTGTATAAAATAGATGTTATCCCGTATAGGGTTATTGGGCTTAAGTCTTTTTCCAGGTAGGAAATTAATGTGAAGTGTCACAGTAACTGGCTAGTAACTGGCTGGATTGCTGTTGATCCAAGTGATGTAAGGAAGAAAACGCTGGTTGATAAGTTAGAGTTAGCCGATATAAAAGAGCTTAGAGAATACTTTTTGGTGGGCTTGATGCTTACAGAATGACACTTGAAAGAAGTGACCGAGGTATTACCCAGCAGCCTGCTCAAGAGTCTAAACCGGTTAATTATTTAATGTATCCGTATGCCGAAGTGAATGGCAAAGCCCTGGATTATTTTGATCCAGAAAGCTTTCGTTATTCTGTGCAGTTTAAGAGGTTTTAGCAAGGATTTTTGGACTTTTTAAATTTAGCAGTTTTTATTTAAAATTGATTTTGGTAC